>NZ_JBSKBP010000026.1:0-85450 GCF_053714275.1 Mesorhizobium sp. Arg314
TTGGTCCGGCCGACTCGTGGCTTTGATTCTGTTTTGTTCGCTTTTCGATTCTCGTTTGGACTCCAATTCCGACTTGCCGCCTGAATCCGGTTCAGCGCGACGCGCTTTAGTGGATAGTGCTCAGAAACCCGCCGCTTTTGCCAGATAGGGTGCCAGCGCCAGTGCGTAGGTTGCCGTGAGGTGATGATTGTCGCGCAGGACGACGATGTTGCCGACCACCGCCGGGCAGCTGTCCTTGCCGCATAGTCCATCGTTCATATCGACCACGGTCACCCCCGTCATGGACTGGGCGGCGAGCGCGTAGATGTCTTCCCGTTCGACCTTGCTGCGCGGATTGACGCAATTGCCCGGGTCGGTTCCCAGGCAATTGCGCGGATCGAACAGGCTGGAGGGCGTGTTGCGGATGGCGACGACGCGCACGCCCTCGCCGGCGAGCTCGCTCCAGACGCTGCGCAGCCCCTCGATCATCGCATCCTGCGCAATGCTGGTGTAGTTGCTCTGGCTGGTGACCACGATATCGGGCTTCAATTTCGCAATTTCGGCCAGAACCCTCTCGCGCCACAGCGTGCATTGCTCATACGGCTTGCCGTCGTCAAGGATGGCAACCCGGGTCACCGGGCATGCCGCCTTGGTGAAGCTGACGAGCTTCCACTTTCGGTCTTTGGCGATTTTGTCGACTGCCGATACCCATTGCGCCGCGTGGGAATCGCCCATCACGACAATGGTGCTCGTCCCCGCCGGATCGCCGAGCCGGCAACCGGTCGCGTCGATGCCTTTCTGCTCCTGATGACATTTCATCCGATAGATGACGGGCACGTCGGCGCCGATCTTACTGAGGGGCGGCAGTGGCTTGACACCCTCGGGGACGGCGGCGTTCGCCAGCAAGGCGGCCGGCCCCGGATAATTCGGCGTTCCAATCAGGCTGGTGTCGATGGGCTGCCGGTCGATCGCGTAGACGAGTCCGCCGGCCACCGCCACGCACAACCCCACGGCTACCGTGCCGTCGATCAGCGGCCGCCATTGCAGGGATGAGCGCGAATGGCGATAGGGCTGTTCGACGAAGCGATAGGAGAGACCGGAGACGACAAGGGTAGCAATGATCAGCGCAACGCCATCGACAGGGCCGATCGTGCCGCGCTGCGCCACATAGAATATGATCAGCGGCCAATGCCACAGATAGATCGAATAGGATCGATCGCCGATATAGCGCAGCGCGGCGGTATCCAGGCCGCGGAAGCGACCCATGCGTATGCCGCCGGCCGCGATGACCAAGCACGCGCCGAGCGTCGGCAGCAGCGCCTTGAAGCCTGGAAAGTCGGTCGATCTTGAAAACAGCGTAGCCGACGCAAGCGCCGCCAGCATGCCGGCGACAGCCATCGCTGTCCGCACGCGCCCGTTCGGCTGGAACCGGTCGAGGGTCAGCGCCAGGAGGCCGCCGAGGGCCAGTTCCCAGATCCGCGTGTGGGTGACGAAATAAGCCCATGCCGGATCGGATCGGGTGAGAGCGACGGAAGCCGCGAGCGAGCCCGCCAGGACTACGCCGAGCACGACGGTGAGCAATTGCACCGGTGAGTGCCCGCGGCGCCTGGCCCACCAGAGCGCCGCGATCATCAGCACCGGCCAGACGATGTAGAACTGCTCCTCGATCGACAGCGACCAGAAGTGCTGCACCGGGCTCGGCGCATCCTCGGCGCCGAGATAATCCACGGCCTGCTCGGCAAGCCGCCAGTTCTGCACGTAGAGCGCGCTTGCCATCACCTGTTTGGCGGTTTCTTCCCACCAGGCGTCCGACACAAACAGCAGCGTTCCCGCGAGCGTGACGAGGAGTACGACCATCGCCGCCGGCAGCAGCCGCCTGACCCGGCGCGTGTAAAAGCCGACAAGCGAGATGCCGCTGTCGCTGAGCGCCATGCGAGCCAGCAGGCCGGTGATGAGAAAGCCGGATATGACGAAGAAGATGTCGACGCCGACATAGCCGCCGGGAAGCGCCGACGGCCAGATGTGGAAGATCACCACAAAGGCAACGGCGAGTCCGCGCAGCCCCTGTATCTCCGGCCGAAATCCCCCCGGCGCAGTTTCGTCTCGCAAAGCCAGTCTAGCCCCCACAGTGCCGCCTGCTCCGGCTGGCCGCCGTGTCAATTCTGCTGGATCGAAATACCCTTGTCGTCGATCTTGAGCTCGACGCCTTTCGGCTTGGTCTGCTCGCGATAGACGTAGATGCCGAGCGCGATGACCACTACGACCAGCGCCCCGATGATGAGATAGAGCGTGTTCTGCCTCATTGCGTCCCCTCGTTCCGGTCGAGACCCGCTTTGGAGCTTGCAGGCCGCCGGCGCCTACTGGTCGTCGTCATCGGATGCCGGACGCCAGCTCGTCGGATCGACCTTCTTCTGCGTATCGCTGTCGGTGTAGACCCACCAGCCGCCGTCGCGATATTGCCCGACGGATTCGTTGACGACACCGTCGCCGTCCTTCCACATGATCGTGACTTTGGAGCCGTCCTTGGGCGCGCTCGTGATCGGTTTGTGTTCTGCCATCTCACTCCCTCCCCAATCCTACGCCTCATCGGGCTGGCGGAAACGTCCCGCGCGGCTCCGGGTTCCGTCAGCTATGCGCGAAGATATCTTCCTCTGCCCAGCCCATCAGGTCCAGCTTGGCGCGCGTCGGCAGGAAACGGAAGCAGGCGTCCGCCTCCTTGGTGCGGTTTTCGCGCGCCAGGCGCGCCGCAAGCACCTCGCGCAGGCGGTGCAGATAAAGCACGTCGGAGGCGGCATATTCGAGCTGTTCGGGCGAGAGCGTTTCGGCCGCCCAGTCCGAGGATTGCTGCGCTTTTGACAGGCCGATACCGAGCAGTTCGTTGCAGAGGTCCTTCAGCCCGTGGCGGTCGGTGTAGGTGCGGGTCAGCCGCGAGGCGATCTTGGTGCAGAACACCGGCTCCGCCATCACGCCGAAAGCGTGGTAGAGCACGGCGATGTCGAACCGGCCGTAGTGAAACAGCTTGGTGACACTGTTGTTTCTCAAGAGGCTGACGAGATTCGGCGCCTCCTTCTGGCCCGGCGTGATCTGGATGACGTCGGCGCTGCCGTCGCCGGGCGAGATCTGCACCACACAGAGCCGGTCGCGATGCGGGTTGAGCCCCAGCGTTTCCGTGTCGATGGCCACCGCCCCGACATTGTAGCGGGAAAGGTCAGGCAAATCGTTTTTATGGAAACGGATGTCGGCGGTCATTCTCTTCTCCGGATCGCGGCTTACCCGTCCTCGCCGCGATCCATGGAAAAATCAACAGAAAGTTGAATGTCACGCCTTGCGTGAAACCTCGCCTAATGCATGTCGCCCAGAAGTGTACGCGGTTCTGGGACAACGACATGCATAAAAACAAGGACTTAAAGCGCGTCGCCTGAATCCGTTTCAGCGCGACGCGCTTTAGCGGGTCAGCGCATCGAGAATGCGCGCCCAGGACCGCTGCCCCTTGTGGAAGGAGGTCAGCTCGTATTTCTCGTTTGGCGAATGGATGCGGTCGTCGTCGAGGCCGAAGCCGACCAGCAGCGATTCCATGCCGAGATAG
Organism: Mesorhizobium sp. Arg314; assembly: GCF_053714275.1. Taxonomy (NCBI): domain Bacteria; kingdom Pseudomonadati; phylum Pseudomonadota; class Alphaproteobacteria; order Hyphomicrobiales; family Phyllobacteriaceae; genus Mesorhizobium; species Mesorhizobium sp. Arg314. The sequence goes on from NZ_JBSKBP010000026.1 coordinate 3,566, forward strand.
GTCTGGAAATCGCCGACCACGGGGATAGAGCCGCCGCCGCCGGTAGTGACCGCCTGCTTCTCCCATTCGTCGGACAGTGCGTCCTTTGCCTTGGTCAGGAAGGGCGAGTCGTAGGAAAGCTGAATCGCCGGCGAACCGCCATGCGGGTGGAATTCGACCGAGCAGTCGCCGGGAATGCGTTCGCGCACGAAGGCCTGGAAGGCGGCGCGGATCTTCTTCGGATCCTGCTTGTGGACGAGCCGGAACGACACTTTCGCCGACGCTTCCGCCGCGATCACCGTCTTGAAACCCTTGCCGGTATAGCCGCCGATGATGCCGTTGAATTCCGCCGTCGGCCGCGCCCAGGTGAGCTCGAGCACCGAGCGCCCCTTTTCGCCGGCCGGAATGGAGAGGCCGACCGGTCCGAGGAAGGTTTCAGCCGTCTCGCCGAGCCCTTCCCAGGATTTCAGCACCTGCGAAGGCGTCTCCTCGACGCCGTCATAGAAGCCCGGAATGGTGACGTGACCGTCCTTGTCGTGGATATCGGCCAGGACCTTGGCCAGGATGCGGATCGGATTGGCGGCCGGGCCGCCATAGAGGCCCGAATGCAGGTCGCGGTTGGCGGCCTTGACGGTGACCTCCTCGCCGACCATACCGCGCAGCGACACGCAGATCGACGGCGTCTGGCGGTTCCACATGCTGGTGTCGCAGACCAAAGCGAAATCCGCCTTCAGCTCGGCGGCGTTCGCTTCCAGGAATGGCTTGAGCGAGGGCGAGCCGGATTCCTCCTCGCCTTCGAACAGGATGGTGACGCGGCATGGCAGGTTACCATGCACCTGCTTCCATGCGCGGCATGCCTCGACGAAGGTCATCAGCTGTCCCTTGTCGTCCGCCGAGCCGCGGCCGGTGATTACCTTGCGGCCGGGCTCGATCTCCTTGATCGACGGCGCGAACGGATCGGTTTCCCACAATTCGATCGGATCGACCGGCTGGACGTCGTAATGGCCGTAGAACAGCACATGCGGCGCGCCCGCCGGTCCCTCGTGATGCGCCACCACCATCGGATGTCCGGGCGTGTCGCGCACGCCGGCGTCGAAGCCGATCAGCTTGAGCTCGGCGACCAGCCATTCGGCCCCCTTGCGGCAGTCGGCGGCAAAGGCCGGATCGGTGGAGACCGACTTGATGCCAAGCAGGCCGAACAGCCGCTCCAGGCTCTGGTCGAGATTGTGGTCGAGACGGTCGAGTACGGGGGAAATTCTGGACATTTGGGGGCCTTTCGATTTTCGGGCCGACCCTAAAGGTCCGGACCGGAAACGAAAAGCCGCGATCGTTGGACCAAGCCGGGGAGCCTTGCCGAAAGGCAAAAAAAGACCGCCGTGGTGGAGGGGATACCACGGCGGTCTCTACTCGAAACGATGCGGCAGCCCGGAGAGGGGGGATAGGCTGCCGCAGGTTGCCCGGATAGGCGGGGGACGGGCCTTACTCCGGACTTCGGCGAAAACTGCCGATGACGTGTATTTGGGTCTGTGAACGTGGCGATTCAAGGGCACGAAAATTACACTTTTGTAACGTACCCGTGATCGCCCAAAAGCCGGCGATCAGCTTCTGTCAGGGTGTTGCCGGAACAGCGTGGTTTGTTAAGCCTTTGGCATGGACCGCGAAGCCCGGCCGCGCTATCCCTGCCGGCATGAAAAAAGGCGATCATCTCTTCCTCGTCGACGGCTCCGGCTACATTTTCCGCGCCTATCATGCTCTGCCGCCGCTGAACCGCAAATCCGACGGCCTGCCGACCAATGCCGTGCTCGGCTTCTGCAACATGGTTTGGAAGCTGATGCAGGACGCCCGCAACACCAATGTAGGTGTGGTGCCGACGCATTTCGCCGTCATCTTCGACTATTCGTCTAAAACCTTCCGCAGCGAGCTCTATCCCGAATACAAGGCGAACCGTTCGGCGCCGCCGGAAGACCTGATCCCGCAATTCGGGCTGATCCGCCAGGCGACCGTGGCGTTCAACCTGCCCTGCATCGAGATGGAAGGCTTTGAGGCCGACGACATTATCGCCACCTATTCCCGGCTCGCTCGTGAAGCCGGCGCCGACACCACCGTCATCTCGTCGGACAAGGACCTGATGCAGCTGGTCGGCCCGACGGTCGGCATGTACGACCCGATGAAGGACCGCCAGATCGGCATTCCCGAGGTGATCGAGAAATGGGGCGTGCCGCCCGAAAAGATGATCGACCTGCAGGCGCTGACCGGCGACTCGGTCGACAACGTTCCAGGCGTGCCCGGCATCGGCCCGAAAACCGCCGCTCAGCTCCTGGAACAATTCGGCGACCTTGACGGGCTGTTGGCGCGCGCCGGCGAGATCAAGCAGGACAAGCGGCGCGAGACCATCATCGCCAATGCCGACAAGGCGCGTATTTCGCGCGAGTTGGTGACGCTGAAAAACGACGTGCCGCTGAAGGAGGGGTTGGACGACCTGGTCCTGCATGAGCCGGATGGGCCGAAGCTGATCGGCTTCCTGAAGACGATGGAATTCACCACGCTGACCCGACGCGTCGCCGAGGCGACCGCGACCGAGATCGGCGATGTCCAGGCTTCCGCCGTTACCGTCGAACGGGCCGATACCGCTCATGGTCCCGATGTCGGCGCCGGCGCGCCACCGCCGCAGAGGCCGGCCGCGCCCACGCAAAACGACGCGGCGAAGCCACCGGCAAGAGGCGAAGACGCTCCGCCGCAGGGCGACACCCCTTCCCTGCTCTCTGCGCTGCGGCTGGAACAGGCGGCGGCACGCAAGATCGACCCTTCGGCCTATAGCGCCATTCGCGATGCGGCGGCGCTCAAGGCCTGGATTGCCCAAGCCCGCGAAGCCGGCGTTCTCGCCCTCGACGCCGAGACCACTTCGTCCGACCCGATGCAGGCCGATCTCATCGGCCTCTCTATGGCGATCACGCCCGGCCGCGCCGTCTATGTGCCGTTTGCCCACACGAGCGGCAATGGCGACCTGCTCGGCGGCGGCCTGCTGGAGAACCAGATCCCGGTCCGCGAGGCGCTGGCGCTGCTCAAGCCGCTGCTCGAGGACCGGTCGGTCCTGAAAATCGTGCAGGACATGAAATACGACATCGTCGTGATGAGCCGGCACGGCATCGATGTCGCCCCGTGCGACGACACGATGTTGATTTCCTACGTGCTGGACGCAGGCACCTCAGGCGGTCACGACCTCGCCTCGCTGTCGGAGAAGTGGCTCGGCCACGCGCCGGCCGCGAAAAAGGAACTCGCAGGTTCGGGCAAGAACGCCATCGGCTTCGACCAGGTCGATATCGAGCGCGCGACGCGATACGCTGCCGAACAGGCTGACATTGCGCTGCAGCTCTGGCAGGTGCTGAAGCCAAGGCTCGCCGCCAAGGGCCTGGTTTCCGTCTACGAGCGGCTGGAAAGGCCGCTGGTGCCCGTGCTTGCCCGGATGGAGCAGCGCGGCATCTCGGTCGACCGCCAGATCCTGTCGCGGCTGTCGGGCGAGTTGGCGCAGGGCGCCGCCCGCGTCGAGGAAGAGATCTACGGGATCGTTGGCGAGCGCATCAATATCGGCTCGCCGAAACAGCTCGGCGACATCCTGTTCGGCAAGATGGGCCTGCCGGGCGGTTCGAAGACCAAGACCGGCCAATGGTCGACTTCGGCGCAGCTTCTGGAAGACCTTGCAGCCGAAGGCCACGAACTGCCGCGCAAGATCGTCGACTGGCGCCAGCTCACCAAGCTGAAATCGACCTACACCGATGCGCTGCCTGGCTTCATCAACCCCGGCACCAACCGCGTTCATACCTCATATGCGCTCGCCGCGACGACGACCGGGCGGCTGTCGTCCTCCGATCCCAACTTGCAAAACATCCCGGTGCGAACGGCCGAAGGCCGCAAGATCAGGACCGCCTTCATCGCCGAAAAGGGCTACAAGCTGGTCTCGGCCGATTACAGCCAGATCGAGCTGCGCGTGCTGGCTCATGTCGCCGAGATCCCGCAGCTCAAGCAGGCCTTCGCAGACGGCGCCGACATCCACGCGATCACTGCCTCCGAGATGTTCAACGTTCCGGTGGAGGGCATGCCTTCGGAAGTGCGCCGCCGCGCCAAGGCGATCAATTTCGGCATCATCTACGGCATCTCGGCCTTCGGCCTCGCCAACCAGCTGTCGATCCCGCGCGACGAGGCAGGCGCCTACATCAAGCGCTATTTCGAGCGGTTCCCGGGCATCCGCGACTATATCGAGGAAACCAAGGCCTATGCGCGCGAGCACGGCTTCGTCGAAACCATTTTCGGCCGCCGCATCCACTATCCGGAAATAAGGGCCTCCAACCCATCGGTCCGCGCCTTCAACGAGCGCGCCTCGATCAACGCCAGGCTCCAGGGCACCGCGGCCGACATCATCCGCCGCGCCATGGTGCATATGGAAGAAGCGCTGGACAAGGCAAAGCTATCCGCCCGCATGCTGCTGCAGGTGCATGACGAGCTGATCTTCGAAACGGTGGAAGCGGAGGTCGAGGCGACGATCCCGGTGGTGCGGAGCGTGATGGAAAACGCCCCGATGCCGGCGGTCTCAATGTCGGTGCCGCTGCATGTCGACGCGCGGGCGGCGAACAATTGGGACGAGGCGCACTGAGTCGGACTAGCAGGCGCTGCGATCCTTCACACCCCCCTCTGGCCTGCCGGCCATCTCCCCCGCAAGGGGGGAGATCAGGCGTCACCTCGGGTTTCGCCAATCTTAGCGTTGCAGAGATGGGCGGAGCGGCAGAACTGCCAATCTCCCCCCTTGCGGGGGAGATGTCCGGCAGGACAGAGGGGGGTGCCTCGCACCAGCATCAACAAGCCGGCTGACTCATCAGGCTGCCTCAGCCCGGCACTTCGCGCAAACCCCGCGAAATTCGATCACCGCTTTCTTCGCGGCAAATCCTGTCGAACGCACCCACTCGTCCAGCCGGTGGTCGACATCGTGGTCGGACATCTCGGTCACCTGGCCGCAATTGTCGCAGATGGCGAAGGCTGTCATCGAATGGCTGTGATCGTGCGGTTCGGCGCAGGCGACGAAGGAGTTGAGGCTTTCCAGCCTATGCACGAAGCCGGACTTCACCAGCGTGTCGAGCGCGCGATAGACCTGCAGCGGCGCGCGGAAACCACGCTCGCGCAGCTGGTCGAGCAGCGTATAGGCGCTGAGCGGCCCGCTGGACGCCTCGAGCTTCTCGAGCACGCAGAGCTGGTTCTTGGTCAGCGCATCTCTTGCAGTCATCTTGTTGGCCCGATCGACGCTCGCACGCGACCGCGCGTGCGAAGGACTTCAATTTCCCCTGAGATAGCGACGAACGAGTGATTTTGCCACTGTTTCCGGAGCGCGTCGCTCTTGGCTCGCGGTGGATGGCAATAGTTCGCCGGCTAATCGCTATTTGCGCGGCGGCCCCTTGCGCTCGGCGGACGCGGCCCACAGGTTGATATCGGACTCGCGCGCGTAGCTGTCGATCTCGGCAAGCTCGGCATCGCTGAAGTCGAGCGCCTTGAGCGCGCCGACGCAATCCTCGACCTGTTCCGGCCGGCTGGCGCCGATCAGCGCCGTGGTCACGCGGCCTTTGCGCAGCACCCAGGCCAGCGCCATCTGCGCCAGCGTCTGCCCACGCCGGCCGGCGATGGCGTTGAGCGCCTTGATGTTGGCGATCGATTTGTCGTTGATGAAAGCCGGACGCAGCGACTTGCCTTGGGATGCGCGGCTGCCCTCCGGAATGCCGCCGAGATATTTGTCCGTGAGCATGCCTTGCGCCAGCGGCGAGAACACGATCGAGCCGATGCCCAGTCCCTCCAGCGTGTCGAGCAGCCCGTCTTCCTCGACCCAGCGGTTGAGCATCGAATAACTCGGCTGGTGGATAAGGCAGGGCGTGCCGAGCCGCCTCAATATGTCCGCCGCCTCGCGCGTGCGCTGCGAATTGTAGGAAGAAATGCCGGCATAGAGCGCCTTGCCCGAGCGCACCGCATGGTCGAGCGCGGCCATCGTCTCTTCCAGCGGCGTCTCGGGGTCGAAGCGGTGCGAATAGAAGATGTCGACATAGTCGAGCCCCATGCGCTTCAGGCTCTGGTCGAGGCTCGCCAGCACATATTTGCGGCTGCCCCATTCGCCATAGGGACCGGCCCACATCTCGTAGCCCGCCTTGGTCGAGATGATCATCTCGTCGCGATAGGCGGCGAAATCGGTGCGCATGATCTCGCCGAATGCCGTCTCGGCCGAGCCGGGCGGCGGGCCGTAATTGTTGGCGAGATCGAAATGGGTGATGCCGAGATCGAATGCTCGGCGCACGATCGCCTGCTTGGTCTTGTGCGGCGTGTCGTTGCCGAAATTGTGCCACAGCCCGAGCGAAATTGCCGGCAGCTTCAGGCCGGACCGTCCGCAACGGTTATAGATCATTTTCTCGTAGCGGTTGTCGGCGGCGACATAGGGCATGTGAGTCCTCGGGATCGGGGCGGCGCAGCGATCGCCGCAAGAGAAATTGAATCGATGCCTGCCCCTCATCCTTACCCTCTCCCCGCTAAAACGGGGAGAGGGCTTGCCACCTACTTTTTCTTGGCCAGCAGCGCCTTCGCATCATTGATCCCGAGTGCGGCCGGCCGCTCGCAGGTCGTCTGCATGGCGACATATTTGCCGCTTTCGCCCGAACGCAGGATGCCGGTCATCACATCGACGGCGTGCAGCGCCAGTTCCATCGAGCAGCGGTGCGGCCGCCCCTCGGCGATCGCGACCGCCATGTCGGCCAGGCCGGCGGTGCGGTAATTGGCCATCATGCCTTGGCCATGCATCTCGTTCGGCACACCGAACGGATGGTTCCACTTGGGCAGCTTCTTCACCGGCTTGGCGCTGTCGGTGAAGCGCACCTCGCCGCCGAAGAAATTCGGATCCGGCACAAAGACCGTGCCCAACTCGCCATAGAGCTCCATCGGCGCGTGGCCATGGCTCCAGACGTCCCAGCTGGTGTTGAGCGTAATCACCGCGCCATTCGCGAATTCGAGCAGCGCATGGATGGTGGTCGGCGTGTTCACCGGGATTTTTTCGCCCGCCCGCGGTTTGGAGCTGATGGTGCGTTCTTTCGCTGGCGTCGTCGCGAAAGCCGCCACCTGTTTCACTGGCCCGATCAGCTGGATCAGGTTGGTCACGTAGTAGGGACCGATATCCAGCACCGGACCGGCGCCCGGCTGGAAGAAGAAATCCGGGTTGGGATGCCAGTGCTCCATGCCGTGGCCCATCACATGGCAGGTGCCGCTGGTGATCGCACCGAGCTTGCCGCTGTCGATCAGGTCGCGCACCAACTGATGCGCGCCGCCGAGGAACGTGTCCGGTGCCGAACCGATACGTAGCCCTTTCTTCTCGGCCCGTTTCTTGAGATCAAGCCCTTCCTCGATCGACAGCACGAACGGCTTTTCCGAATAGACATGCTTGCCGGCGTCGAGCACCGCTTTCGACACTTCATAGTGCACCGCGGGGATCGTCAGATTGACGACGATATCGATCTCGTCGTCCTCGAGCAGGTCGTTGACGGTCTCGGCGCGCAGCTTGAACTCCCTTGCCCGCGCTTTCGCCGCATCCATGTTGATATCCGCGCAGGCCCGCATCTTGATGCCGCGGAACAGCGGCGCCAGCGAGAAATACGCCTTCGAGATGTTGCCGCAGCCGATGACGCCGACGCCTAGCTTGTTTGCCATTTTCGATTACTCCTGCCAGCTCTTGGCTGCCGCGATCGAGCGCCGGGCAAAGCGCTCGATGTCGTTGGGGTTGTCCTGCTCCATGATGAAATACTGCGCCGCGCTTTTAGCCCGCAACGCCTTGAACAGACCAGGCCACTCGATCGTGCCATGGCCGACATCCGACCAGCCGTCCTCGTCAAGCCCTTCGCCGGGCTTGGCTATGTCCTTGACGTGAACCGACGCAATGCGCTTGCCGTGCTTTTCGATCCAGGGCAGCGGATCGGCGCCGCCGCGCACCACCCAGGCGACGTCCATTTCCCAGCCGATATCCGGCGCTGAAGCCAGGATGTGGTCCTGCGGCAGCGAGCCGTCGGCAAGCGCCTTGAACTCGAAATCATGGTTGTGCCAGGCAAAGCCGTAGCCGGCCTTCTTGGCGGTCTCGCCAACCTTGGCCAGCCGTGCGCCGAAACCGCGCCAGCCGGCGGCATCGCCGGGACGCTGATCGGGCATCAGATAGGGGCAGATCAAGAGCGTGATGCCGAGCGCGTCGGCTGTTCTGCGCACGCCGTCGAAATCATTTTCCAGCGCATCGATCGAAAAATGCCCGGTCGGCATTGCAAGCCCGTTCTTGTCGAGTTCGGCGCGAAATGCTTTCGGGTCGTCATAGACGCCGCCAAAGCCTTCGACCTGTTTGTAGCCGAGCTCGCTGAGCATTTTCACCACGCCGTTCCATGGCTGGAAATTGCGGGCGCTGTAGAGTTGGAATGACCAGTTCATCTGTCCTGTCCGTTCTGCTTGGGGGATTTTTTCGGAGTTAAAGGCGATTGTCGGTTTGAGCGTCGAACAGCGAGGCGCGCGCCGGATCGAAGCCGATGCGGATCGCATCGCCGTTGCGCAGCGTCTTATCCGCTTCCACGCGGAAGGAGATGATCTGGCCGCCGAGCTTGGTCCACACCAGCGTGTCGGAGCCCATCGGATCTACTATCTCGACCGTCGACTCGGCGGTGAACGGCATGGCCCCGGCGGCGTCGCCGAAAGCGATGTGCTCAGGCCGGATGCCGAAGATGCAAGGCTTGGCGGCCCGGCCACCGTCGCCGTCGAATTGATAGCGGCCGAGCGGCACCGACACGCCGTCCGCTTTGAAGACGGGGACGGCGCCCGCCTCCAACTCGCCTTTGAGGAAATTCATCGCCGGCGAACCGAGGAAGCCGGCGACGAAGCGGTTGACTGGCCGGTTGTAGATCTTTTGCGGCGCGTCGAGCTGCTGGATGACCCCGCCTCTCATGACCGCGATGCGATCGGCCAGCGTCATCGCCTCGATCTGGTCATGGGTGACGTAGATCATCGTGTTCTGCAAGCGGCGGTGCAAAAGCTTGATCTCGACGCGCAGTTCCGAACGCAGCTTGGCGTCGAGATTGGAGAGCGGCTCGTCGAACAGGAAGACGTCGACGTCGCGCACCAGCGCGCGCCCGATCGCCACGCGCTGGCGCTGACCGCCCGAAAGCGCCGAGGGCTTCCTCAGCAGCAACGGTTCGATCTGCAAGATCTCGGCGGCGCGCGCGATGCGTTTGGCGATCTCGTCCTTCGGCACGCCGGCGACGCGCAGGCCGAAGGAAAGGTTCCTCTCGACCGTCATCTGCGGATAGAGCGCGTAGGACTGGAACACCATGCCGATGCCGCGGTCCTTCGGCTGTTCCCAGGTGACGTTCTTGCCCTTGATGAAGATGCGGCCTTCCGAAATGTCGAGCAGGCCGGCGATGCAGTTGAGCAAGGTCGACTTGCCGCAGCCGGACGGTCCGAGCAGCACGATGAACTCGCCCTCGGCGACATCCAGATTGAGCGTCTGCAGCACCGAGACGGCGCCGAAATTGAGCGACAAATCCTGGATCGAAACGCTGGGACTGGCGGTTTCTGCTGCCATCATCATCCTTTCACCGCGCCGGCGGCGATGCCGCGCACGAAGAGCTTGCCGGAAATGAAGTAGACGATGAGCGGAACGAGACCCGTCAGGATGGTCGCGGCCATGTTGACGTTGTATTCCTTCACGCCTTGCACCGAGTTGACGATGTTGTTGAGCTGCACCGTCATCGGATAGGTGTCGGGGCGCGTGTAGACGACGCCGAACAGGAAGTCGTTCCAGATGCCGGTCACCTGCAGGATGATGGCGACGACGAAGATCGGCAGGGACATCGGCAGCATGATGCGCAGATAGATGCCCCAGAAGCCGGCGCCGTCGACACGCGCCGCACGGAACAGCTCCTCCGGCATCGATGTGAAATAGTTGCGGAACAGCAGCGTCAGGATCGGCATGCCGAAGATCGAATGCACGATCACCAGGCCGGTCAGCGTGCCGTAGATGCCGATCTCGCGCAGGATGATGACGATCGGATAAATCATCACCTGGTAAGGGATGAAGGCGCCGACGATCAGGATGATGAAGAAGGTGTCGGCGCCCTTGAAGCGCCAGTTGGCCAAGGCATAGCCGTTCACCGACGCGATCGCGATCGACAGGATCACCGACGGCACGGTGATGCGCACCGAATTCCAGAAGCCACGCGAGAGCCCATCGCAGTTAAGGCCGGTGCAGGCGGTCGCCCAGGCTTTCACCCAGGGCTCGAAGGTGATCTCCACCGGCGGCGAAAAGATGTTGCCGAGGCGGATTTCCGGCATGCCCTTCAACGACGTGACGATCATCACGTAGAGCGGCAAAAGGTAATAGAGCGCCACGACGATCAGCGTGCCGTAAAGGAAGATATTGCGGCGCGACAACACGTGCCGCGGCTTCGGCCCGCTCGGGCCGGCGGCGTCGCGCCGCAGCGCTTCGGCGCTGGTGGACAGGGAGGCGACATCAACCACGCTTGCGGCCTCCGAATTCGAGATAGGCCCACGGCACGATGACGATCACCACCGAAAGCAGCATCATCGTCGAGGCAGCGAAACCCTGGCCGAGATTCTGGGCGAAGAACATGTAATCGTAGACATATTTCGCCGGCACCTCGGAGGCGATGCCCGGGCCGCCGCTGGTCTGCGCCACGACCAGGTCATAGACCTTGACGATGCCGGCGGCGATGATCACCAGCGTGGTGATGAAGACCGGCCGCATCATCGGGATGACGATGAAGAGATACGTTTTCCACATCGGTATCCCGTCGACCCGCGCGGCCTTCCAGATGTCCTCGTCGATGCCGCGCAGGCCGGCAAGCATCAGGCACATGATGAGCCCCGTGCCTTGCCAGAGCGCGGCGATCGAAATGCCGTAGATGACGATGCTGGAATTGTAGAGCGGGTCGAAGCTGAAGGTCGTCCAGCCAAGGTCGCGCACCACGCGCTGGACGCCGAAATCCGGGTTGAGCAGCCACTGCCAGACAAGCCCGGTGACGATGAAGGACAGCGCGAAGGGATAGAGGAAGATGGTGCGGAACGTGTCCTCGAAGCGGATCTTCTGATCGAGAAGAGCGGCAAGCAGGAAGCCGATGACCAGCGAGAACACCAGCGAGATCGCGCCGTAGATCAGAAGGTTCTCGATCGAGACCAGCCAGCGCGATGTCGACCAGAGCCGGTGATATTGATCGAGCCCGACGAAGTTGAGCCGCGGCAAAAGCTTCGAATTGGTGAAGGAATAGAGCACCGTCCACGCCGTGCCGCCGACGAAGACCACAAGCGCGGTCAGGATCATCGGGATCGATGCGATTTTCGCGTTGAGGTTACGGAAAATCTGGTTGGGGCGTTCGCTGTTGCTCATCTCGGCAGCCGGGCTGGGACAATGAGGACATCATGCTCCCGACCCCCGATGGGCAGGGGCCGGGAGCTGGCGGGGGCGCCGAGGATCAATCGGCCGAAGCGATGATGTCGGCGAAGCGCTTCTGCGCCTCTTCGAGCGACATGTCGGGCTTGGCGAAGAATTCGGAGAACAGGTCCTCCTTCTGCTTCTGGCTGTCTTGCGAGAGCAGCTGGTCCGTCCACGGGATGACGGCTCCCTTGGCAAGAATGGCGAGACCCTTCTTCATGCAGTCGTTCGCCGTGTTGAGATCGACGTCGCCGCGCACCGGCAGCGAGCCCTTCTTGAGGTTGAAGGCGACCTGGGTCTTCGGATCGAGCAGCGTCTCGGCCAGAACTTCCTGCGCCTTGGATTTGTCGGCATCCTTGAGCCGCGGGAAGTAGAAGGCGTCGCCGCCGGTGGCGATGACCTCGTTCAGGCCAAGGCCGGGCAGGCAGGCGTAGTCCTTGCCGGCGGTCTTGCCGGCGACCTGGAATTCGCCCTGCGCCCAGTCACCCATGATCTGGCCGCCGGCCTTGCCGGTGATGACCAGATTGGTCGCCTGGTTCCAGTCCTGCACATTGGTGTTCTTGGCCATCTTGCGGGCATCGTCCGCCGCCTTGAACACTTTGGCGATCTCGGGACCGCCGGCGAATTTGGCGTCCTTTTCCTTATAGACCTTGAGGAAGGCGTCCGTGCCGCCTACCGCGGCGAGCAGCACGTCGAAGGCGCCCGAGGCCTGCCAGGGCTGCCCGCCGACCGCGAGCGGGATGATGCCGGCCTTTTCCAGCGCCGGAGCGGCGGCCACGAATTCATTCCAGTCCTTCGGCATCGGCACGCCGGCCTTCTGGAAAGCCTCGTTGGACAGCCACAGCCACTGCCAGGAATGGATGTTGACCGGCACGCAATAGATCTTGCCGCCGATCGTGCACGAGTCGAGCAGGCTCTTCGGCCGCACGATCTCGGTCCATTTACCCTTGGTGGCGATATCGGTGAGGTCGCGCATCAGCCCGGCCTGCACCAGTTCTTCCGCCTGGCGGCCGTGGTTGAACTGCGTGGCGCCCATCGGATCGCCGCCGGTGATGCGGCTGATCATGATCGGCCGCGCCGTGCCGCCGGAGCCGGCGATGGCGCCGTCGACCCAGTGATTGCCCGTCGCGTCGAAGGCCTTGGCAAGCTCGGCCACCGCCGCCGCCTCGCCGCCCGAAGTCCACCAGTGGGTGACTTCCAGGTCGGTCGCAGCCGCCGGACTGGCGAAGTTGAGCGCAGCCGTCGCGGCAAACGCGGCGGTCAGGAATTTGTATCGCATTTCGGCTTCCTCCCAGAATCTGAAACGTTACAGATTTTCGATAAGGCAAATGATCCGCATAAGCAACCCCTCGCCTCAAAGCCGATGAAGATTTTTTCGAGACACGAACAAAATCCTTCTTCCGAGGCGGCGATGTCAGCGCCGAAGCGGGCGATTGGTGCCTAAAGTGGGCCAAAACCAATATTTCTTTGTGATTCCAGCGACTTTCGGTTCATCTCCTCACCCGCAAGGCAAGGGTCGCGGCCTTGCCCGCCACTCACCAATATTGGCAATCTGTAACGTTTCAGTATACTGGACCAGGCCGAAGGCCAAGGGTCGCGCAAATGTCAACGCCGCACGATTGCCGGTCAGCCTCGCGGCTGCTATGCGCCTGACGGGCGGGACAAATGGATAGACGGATAACGAAGAAGGACGACGACGCGTCGGGCAAGGAGCGGCCGACGCTGAAGACGCTTGCCTTCATGACCGGGCTTGGCGTCACCACAGTGTCGCGCGCCCTGAAGGATGCACCCGAGATCGGCGCCGAGACCAGGCGCCGCGTCCAGCTCGTCGCCAAGCAGATCGGCTATCGCCCGAACCGCGCCGGCGTACGCTTGAGAACAGGCAAGACCAATGTCATCTCGCTTGTGCTGAACACCGAGCACGAGCTGATGAGCTTCGTTTCGGACATCATCTACGGCGTCACCGAGGTGATCGCCGACACGCCCTACCACCTGATCGTCACGCCCTATTCGCGCTCGCAGGATCCGCTGGACCCGGTGCGCTATCTGGTCGAGACGGGCTCGGCCGACGGGGTGATCATCTCGCGCACCCAGCCCAACGACCCGCGGGCTCGCTACATGCTGGAGCGCGGCATTCCCTTCGCCACGCATGGCCGCACCGACATGGGGCTGGTGCATCCCTACCACGACTTCGACAATTACGCCTTTGCCGGCGAAGCCGTCCGCTATCTCGCCGGCAGGGGCCGCAACCGGCTTGCCCTTGTGACGCCTCCGGTTGGCCTCACCTATTACGGCCATACGGTGAACGGCTTTGCCGATGCGCTGAGCGAGGTGGGTGCCAGCGAGGTGCCGTTCAACACCGTCTCGATCGATCAGTCGATCGACCAGATCAGGATGCGGACCGCGCAATTGATGAGGCGCAAGGACCGGCCGGACGGTTTTGTCAGCAGCGCCGCCGCCGCGACGCTCGCCATCGTCGCCGGCATCGAGGACGCCGGGCTGAAGCTCGGCCGCGACGTCGACGTGGTGTCGAAACAATCGTCGGAGCTGCTGCATTTGTTCCGGCGGGAATTGCTCGTCGTCAACGAGAACTTCCGGCTCGCCGGCTCCGAGCTCGCCCGTGCCGTGCTCGGCTGGATCGGCGGCGCCGACCCCGGCTCGCTGCAGTCGCTCAGCACGCCGAGCGAGGTGTTGCCCTACCGGGGTTAGTTTAGGTTTTCCTGACCAAATGATTTTCGTCGGGCTAGGTGGCCACGGGGGGAGATTGGCCGAAGCCCCTCAACTTCGTCATCCACGGGCGGAGCAGGAGCGAAGCGGACGCGCAGACCCTAGGATCCTTTCCGTGAATTTCGAGAGCTGCAGTGATGCAGACAAAGGTGCCCTCGGAGAACCCTTTCTAAACCGCTGCATTCTATGTCAGACGTCGCGGCATGGATCCTCGGGTCTGCGCCGCGTCGCTTCGCTCCTTGCTCCGGCCGTGGATGACCACGGGAGAAGCGCCCAGCGTACCCAGCGGTACAAGGCCTAGGCAGCGCCGCTGCCCCATGGCCCGTGGAATGCCCCCTGCTCGCCAATGCGCTCAAAACCATGCGCGCCGAAGAAATCGCGCTGCGCCTGGATCAGGTTCGAGGTGCCGCGGCCCTGGCGGTAGCTGTCGAAATAGGCGAGCGCCGAGGACAGCGCCGGCACCGGCGAGCCGGCTTCGGAAGCGCGCGCCACGATCCGCTTGAGCGACGGATGCGCCTCCTTCATCATCGCGATGAAGGCCGGCGCCATCAGAAGATTGGTGGAAGCGCTGCCCGTACCGAAAGCCTCCGCCATCGTGTCCAGCATCTGCGAGCGGATGATGCAGCCGGCGCGCCAGATCTTGGCGATGGTCGGCATCGGCAGGTTCCAGTTGAACTCCTTCGAGGCGCCGCTCATCACTGCGAACCCTTGCGCATAAGCCGCGATCTTGCCCGCGAACAATGCCAGCTCCAGATCCTTGAGCAGCGCGGCCTTGTCGCCGGGAATCTTTTCGACCCCGATATCGCCATAGGCCTTTTCCGCCGCCTGCCGCTCGTCCTTGATCGAGGACAGCACGCGCGCCGCGACCGCCGCCTCGATGGCTGTCGCCGGAATGCCGAGCTGCTGCGCCTCGATGACCGACCATTTGCCGGTGCCCTTCTGTCCGGCGCGGTCGAGGATGATGTCGACCACCGGCTTGCCGGTCTTGGCATCGTCGGCGGCCAGCACCTTGGCGGTGATCTCGATCAGATAGGAGTTGAGCCGGCCCTTGTTCCAGCCGGCGAAGACGTCGCCGATCTCCTTCGGCCCCATTCCGAGGCCGTCGCGCAGGATGCCGTAGATCTCGGCGATCATCTGCATGTCGGCATATTCGATGCCGTTGTGGATGGTCTTGACGAAATGGCCGGCGCCATCGGTGCCGAGCCACGCCGCGCAAGGCTCGTCCTTGAACTTGGCCGAGATCGCCGTCAGCACTTTTTCGACGCGCTTCCAGGACTCTTCGGTGCCGCCCACCATGATCGACGGCCCGTGCCGCGCGCCTTCCTCGCCACCCGACACGCCCATGCCGATGAAGGTCAGGCCCGAGCCGGACAGCTCCGAGAAGCGCCGCATCGTGTCGCGGAAATTGGCGTTGCCGGCATCGATGACGATGTCGTTGTCGGAGAGCACGCCGCGCAGTGCCGCGATCTGCTCGTCGACCGGCTTGCCGGCCAGCACCATGATGATGATCGGGCGCGGCGGCCGGATCGCCGCGGCGAGCTCCTCCAGGCTGTAGCAGGGAACCACCATGTCCTTCAGCGAACCGGCGCTTTCGACGAAGGCGTCGGTGCGCGATGGCGTGCGGTTGAAGACGGCGATGCGGTGCCCGTGCTCGGCGATGTTGAGCGCCAGGTTGGAACCCATCGTGCCAAGGCCGATCAGGCCGATTTCGGCTTTTTCCATCGTTTCCTCCCTGCTTTGAATGCTTGTTGTGGTCGCGTTTCGGGGCGATGCCCGCTACTTCCCAAGATGAATGACGGGCCTTGGGGGCGGCGTCAACCGCTTCGCAGGCCGGCCTCACCTGAATATCACTCGCCCCTGACGTCGATCGGCGCCTCGATCTTCACCACCTCGAAGTCCGACACGAGGATGTCGAGCCTGGCATTCCAGCGTCCGGGGATTGGGATGACCATATTGTCGACGCGCCAAGTGCCGTCGCCGGGTTTGGTCGCCGGCCGCTTGATCGGCTCGATGCCGGAATCCGGCTTCGACAGCACCAGCGTCACCTGCTTGGCGTCCAGCGGCCCGAAATCGCCGGTCATGATCACCATCGAAGCTGCGACCTCGCCGGCATGGCCGGGCGTGATGCTGAGATCGGCCATCGCCTTCAGCGTGTGGATATGGATCGACACCGGTTGCGCGGCGGCGATCGCCAGCGCGCGCGGCGGCGGCGTGAAGCGCCAGCCGGCAGCGACGCCGAAGATGGCGAGCACGAACAGCATCTCGATGCCGATCGAGCGCACCAGCCGCCGCTGCACTTCGGTATCGCCGGCCTCGGCGGGCGCCGTCAGCGTCCAGCGGTTGACCGCGGCAAGCGTGAACAGGAATAGCAGCAGAGCGAGCTTCAGCAGCAACAGGAGGCCATAGGCCGTGTGGATTAGCGCCGCCGGTTCCCGCACCTGGATGATTGCCAGCACGATGCCGCTGGCGACAAGCACGGCGACGACGGGGAGGATCGCGCGCGAAAACCGGCCAAGGAACACGCGCGCTTCAGCCGGCTGCTGCCGCAACGCAAGGCCGAGCGGCGCCAGCGCCCCGGCCCAGAAGGCGATTGCCGTGCCGTGGACAAACACCAGGGGCCGCGTCAGCCATTGCGGTTCGGCGGCGCTGGCGTGACCGCTCGCGGCAAGAGCGGCGCCGACACCGAGCAGCGCAGCACTTGCCGACAGCTTGCGAAGACCCGATGGTCCGGTAAGCGAAAGCAGAGCGAGACCAAGCGCGATCAGGCCGACCAGCACTGTCCAGACGAAGCTCGTCTCCAGCGCGGTCTTCCAGGCCGTCGGTGTCGCAAACCGGGCGAGCGGCGCGCCAAGCCCATCCAGCCCCTGCAGGCCGAGCGACACCGGCGCCCCGACCAGGCCGAAAATCAGTGCCGCGGCAACAAAGCGCTGGCCGCAGCGCCGGTCCCCGGCCAGCCAGGCGAGCGCGAAGGCGCCCCCAACGCCGAGAAAGAGGGCGGCATAGAAAAACAGCTTTGCGACCCAGATCGCCGTGCGCAGTGTCCAGTCGACGGCTTCGCCCGCCATCGGGGCTGCACTTGGAGCGCCTATGGAAAACAGCGCCGAACCGCCGACCGGATGACCGTCGACCGACACCACCCGCCAGCTCAGCACATGCGTGCCGGATTTGAGCGTTTCGGGATTGTCGATCTCGACCGTCTGGTCGTTGAGACGGAAGGATGTCAGCGCAAGCTGCGAGCCGTCGGGCCGCACAAGCGTCAGCACCAGCGGCAAGACGGGTTCGCTGAAGGTCAGCGAAAATTGCGCTGGACTCTGCGCCAGCACGGCACCATCGGCCGGGTCGGTCGCGACAAGCGCCGCATGCGCGAAACCGCGGCCGGGGACGGCCAGTACCGCCAGCGCCACGAGCGCTGCGAACAGCCAGGCAAGCGGGCCGACATATCGGCCTGCCGTGCGGATCGTCGAGGAAGACTGTGCTGCGTTCATGCCTTTGTAACGGGAAGTGACGGCGCGCCCAGATGGAGCGCGCCATCAAGAGATCATTTCTTCGGCAGCAATTTGATGCCGGGCGCCGGATTTTCCAACGCGTCTTCATCCTGGCCGACCGCCGGGATCTCGATCCAGCGATCGGTGGCGTCGCCGCATTCCTGCACGACAGGGAAATAGAGCATCTGGCCGGCCGGCAGATCGGCCGCCAGCCAAGCGCGGAACACGAACTCGTCGTAGAACTCGTCGGGCAGATTGCCGCCGCTCCAGTCCACCTCCTTCACGCCGGTGGCCAGCGTCTCGCCATAGAGCTGGTAGGGTTTCTCGTACTTGCCCTTCTTGGTCTGCAGCGTCCAGCCGGGCTTGGGCATCGGCTTCACCGCAATGACGCCTTCGGGAATCTGCACGCGCACGGCTGTGGTTGCCTTGCCCTCGCAGCCATGCGCCACGCGCAGGACGGCCTTGTAGGTCGAGCCGACAGGGGCTTCCCGGGTTTCCAGCGTGATATGGGCGAACGCGGCATTCGTGCCGAGCGCGAGAAGCGCCCCCGTGGCAACAAGATAGTTCTTCATGAATTGTCCCTCTGATTTTTGTCTGGATGGCGGATCAGTCGGCGTGATCCATGTCCATCTCGCCGGTCTCGCCCATGCCCTCGACGGCAAACTCGACGGTGACGCTGCCGGCCTTCTCGAAGGTCAGTATGGCGGGAAACTTCTCGCCTTGCTTCGGCTGCCGCTTCAGCCCGGTGAACATCAGGTGATAGGCGCCCGGCTTCAGCGCGACCTTGCCGCCGGCCGGGATCTCCAGCCCGCCGCTGACCGGCCGCATGGTCATGACGCCGTCCTTGACGCCCATGTCATGCAGCTCCGCCTTGTCGGAGATGTCGGAGGAAATCGACAGCAGCCGGTCCGGCGTGCTGCCCTTGTTGGTCACGGTGAAATAGCCGCCGGCTACCTTGGCGCCGGGTGGCGTGGCCCGCGACCAGGGATGCTCGATCACGAGATCGCCGACCTTGAATTCATGCGCGCGGGCGCCGGGAACGCAGGCAAGCAGGAGAAGAAGGACGAACACGGCAAGGCCGAGACCTTGCAGGCCGAGCGGCCGGACGTCACGAAGAGCATGGGTCTGCGCCTTGGGAGGTAGATTGGACATGGTTGCTCCATGAAAATGAGGATCGCGTCGCTTTGCGGCCGCGGACAGTCTGATCTTTGGATGGATGCGCCCGCGAAAGGTTCCGCGGATCAGGCCATTGCCGGCGGCGCGCGCGGATTGGCCGGAGAACGGTCGCGGGCGAAGTCCTGGTGCCGGAAGGCCGGAAGCTGGAAGGCGACGGCCTCAAAAACCCGGGTTCTGGCCAGCGCGCCCGCTTCCGGCGGCGGCAGATGTGCCGGCGAAACCATGTTGCAGCCGAGCGAGCAGCAGGCCGGCAAATGCTGCTGGTGCGGATCGCCGCCGGGGAGTTTTGCGGCCCCTTCGTGCGTGCAGATGACGTTGCCGAAAGCATCGAGCTGTGACGGCGTGCCAAACGCGAACGCGCCGAGAGAGGACTGAAGCAACAGAAGCAGCGCCGCGACGAACGCGGCCGGCATGCTCCATCGTCTCAGCCGGATATCCAACGGAAAACCTCTCCCAGAACGCATCGACCGTAGCACGGGGGATGCGGCCGCAAAATCGGCAAAACCGCGCTGCGGCAACGCGGCGCGATATCCGTCAAACGCGCCCTGACAAACGCGCCGTCAGGCAGGCTGCGCCTGCCGTCCTTCGGGAATGGAGCTCAGCAGCGTCTGGCGCGCCGACTTCAGGTGCTTGCGGCACGCGGCGTCCACCTTGGTGGGATCGCGCGATTTGAGCGCCGCGATATAGGCGAGATGCTCCTGGACCGCGACCTCGTTGCGCTGGCGCTCCTCGGCCTTGTTCCACTGATAGTGGTAGTGGAAGATCATCGCGATCACGTCGTAGAAGTCGACGATGAAGCGGTTGTGCGAAGCACGGTGGATCAGCCGGTGGAAGCGCTCGTCGAGTTCGGAAAATTCGTTGAAGCGCACGGCGATCTCGCTGGCGAGCTGGCGGTGTTGGACCTCCAGCATGTCGAGGTCGACCCAGACCGCGCTGTCTTCCGGCAGCGCGACGAAGGCCGCCGCGGAGCGCAGCTCGAACATCTCGCGGATCTCGGTCAGCTCCAGCGCGAAGGCGCGCGTGAAACCCTTCAGCACCCAGTGGCTGTTGCGCCGCTTCTCGATCAGCCCGAAGCGCGAGAAGCGGATCAGGAACTCGCGCACGCTGGTGGTGCCGACGCCGATTTCGCGCGCCAGCTCCAGCTCGTTGATCTGCATGCCGGCCTCGGCGCCCTCGGCAAGCAGGCGCCGCATGAAGGAGCGCTCGATGATCTCGGCCAGCGTATCGGTCTCCTCCTCGGGGAAGAAATCCTCCGGCCGCGGCGCCCTCAGCACCGTCTTGTCGCGCTTGTTCCAGGCAATCAGCCCGGTCTCTTCCATGCGGGCAAGGATGCTGCGCACCGTGGTGCGGCTGACGCCGAGCAGCGTGCCGAGCTCGGGCTCCGACGGCAGGCTTTTCGATTCATCGAGCAGCCGCAGGCAGCGATTGAAGGCGTCCTTGTAGACGTTGTTGCTCTTCGACATTCCCTGCCCCGTTGCCTCGCCGGCGCTTGCGACGGCCGGTTTGAGGCGCAATAAGATATGTCCCTAGCCCAAGCTTCTGAAAACAGGAACGGTTTTCGCCGGCTTGCAAAATGGGCGCCCGCGCCTCCAGGTGAGGCACGCCGTCCGCGATGAAAAAACGATTGACGCAAAACTGTTTTTTCACGATAAAAGACATTACCCTCAAATGGGCGTAAGTCAATCCGCCCGCCCTCCCAGGATCCACCCAGGACAACCGGCCGTGAACGTTGCAAACACCATCCTTCTTTCTCCCGCCGACAATGTCGCCGTCGCCAACGGCCGTATCGAGATCGGCACCACATTGCCGGGCGGCGCTGCCGCCGTGGCGGTGATCGAGCCGGGCCACAAGGTGGCGATCAAGCCGATCGCGGCGGGCGAAGCGGTGGTGAAATACGCGCAGGCGATCGGCCGCGCCACGCAAGCCATCGCGGCCGGCGAGCATGTCCATTCGCACAATCTGGTGTTCGAGAGCGGCCGCCTGCCGGTGGTGCCGCCGAATGAGGCCGAGCACGCCACCGAGGCTGACCGCAAGCGCACCTTCATGGGCTACCGCCGCGCCGACGGCCGCGCCGGCACGCGTAACTTCATCGGCATCATCGCCAGCGTCAATTGCTCGTCGACCGTCTGCCATGCCATTGCCGACGAAGCCAACCGCACCCTGCTGCCGAAATATCCGGGCATCGACGGCTTCGTGCCGATCGTGCATGGCCAGGGCTGCGGCATGAGCGCCACCGGCGACGGCATGATGGTTCTGCACCGCACGCTCGCGGGCTATGCGCGCCATCCGAATTTCGGCGGCATCCTGATGGTGGGGCTGGGCTGCGAGGTCAACCAGCTCACCCTTTACGGCCAAAAGGGCGTCGCCGCGGGAAAACGCCATTTCAACATCCAGGAAGCCGGCGGTTCGCGTAAATCCGTCGCGAGGGCGATGGGCGTGCTGGCCGAGATCGCCGAGGAGGTCGGCCATTTGCAGCGCGAGCCGATCCCGGTCTCAGAAATCGTCGTCGGCCTGCAATGCGGCGGCTCGGACGGCATGTCCGGCATCACGGCAAACCCGGCATTGGGCGCCGCCGTCGATATCCTGGCCGGCTGCGGTGGTGTCGGTATCCTGTCGGAGACGACCGAGATCTATGGCGCCGAGCATCTGCTCGCCTATCGCGCCGCCTCGCCCGAGATCGCCGCCAAGCTCGACGGCTATGTGAAATGGTGGGAGGAGCATACCGCCAAGCATGGCGCCTCGATCGACAACAATCCCTCGCCCGGCAACAAGCGCGGCGGCCTGACGACGATTCTCGAGAAATCGCTGGGCGCGGTCGCCAAGGGCGGCCAGACGCCGCTCAACGGCGTCTTCGGCTATGCCGAGAAGGTCTCAGGCAGCGGCCTGGTGTTCATGGACACGCCCGGCTACGACCCGGTCTCGGCCACAGGCCAGGTGGCGGGCGGCGCCAATGTCATCGTCTTCACCACCGGCCGCGGTTCCTGCTTCGGCTGCCGGCCGACGCCGTCGATCAAGGTCGCCACCAACTCCACCATGTACCACCAGATGGAAGAGGACATGGACGTCAATTGCGGCGTCATCGCCTCGGGCGAGAAGACCATTGCCGGCATGGGCCGAGAGCTCTTCGAACTGATCATCGAGACGGCGTCCGGCCGCAAGACCAAGAGCGAGGCGTTCGGCTACGGCGACAACGAATTCGTGCCCTGGCATCTCGGCGCGACCCTGTAGCCGACTGCGCAAGATCGGGGCCTGAAAACGCAGCCGGATAAGGAACCATCCCGCGATTTGCGAAGGGAATAAATATTCCATGTTGACAGAATAGTGGAATTAATGTTCCATATCCAAAAGGGAGGAACGGAAGCATCCGACTGTTGTCGGCAAGGAACCGGCTGAGCTGAGATCGCCACCGGGCATCACGCAAGCGGCACCAAGACGCCGCTTGCATCGGCCGCAGCGTTGCACTATCAAAAAACGGCATCTGTTTTTTATTGATAAAGTTCTATTTGGGCCGCGCCTATCCAGATGGAGCTTCCGAAACCTTCACCAGGCGATTTTAGGGAGGAACCTAATGAAATTCGTGACCAGCCATCTCAACCGCCGTGCTTTCGTGGCTTTGGCCGCTGCGTCGATGCTTGCCGGCGCGATGCATTCCGCACCCGCCTCGGCCGCCGACGTGACCATTCCGATCATTGTCAAGGATACCACCTCCTTTTACTGGCAGATCGTTCTGGCCGGTGCCCGCAAGGCGGGCAAGGATCTCGGCGTCAATGTGCCGGAACTCGGCGCCCAGGCCGAAACCGACGTCAATGGACAGATCTCGATCCTCGAAAATGCCGTCGCCGGCAACCCGGCCGCCGTCGTGATCGCGCCGACCGAGGCCAAGGCGCTTGGCAAGCCGATCGACGAGGCAGCTTCGAAGGTCAAGGTCATCGGCATCGACTCCAGCGCCGATTCCAAGGCCTTCACCTCCTTCCTCACAACCGACAACG
Organism: Mesorhizobium sp. Arg314; assembly: GCF_053714275.1. NCBI lineage: Bacteria > Pseudomonadati > Pseudomonadota > Alphaproteobacteria > Hyphomicrobiales > Phyllobacteriaceae > Mesorhizobium > Mesorhizobium sp. Arg314. The sequence goes on from NZ_JBSKBP010000026.1 coordinate 26,413, forward strand.
TCCAGGGCGGTCGCGTCGCCGCTGACGGTCTCGCCGCCGCGATCGGCGCCGCCAATGGCGGCAAGGTCGAAGGCAAGGTGGCGTTGATCACAGCGCTTCCCGGCGCCGGCTCGCTCGAGCAGCGCGCGCAGGGCTTCAAGGAACAGCTCAAGGCCAAATATCCCGGCCTCGAGCTCGTCGCCGACAAATATGCCGACGGTCAGGCCACCACCGGCCTCAACATCGCCACCGACCTGATTACCGCCAATCCGGACCTCAAGGGCATCTTCGCCTCCAACCTGATCATGGCGCAGGGCGTAGGCCAGGCGATTGCCGAGAACAAACTCGCCGGCAAGGTGGGACTGATCGGCTTCGACAGCGACGAGAAGCTGATCAAGTTCTTGAACGACGGCGTCATCTCCGGCCTCGTTGTCCAGGACCCGTACCGGATGGGCTATGACGGCATCAAGACCGCACTCGCCGCTTCGAAGGGCGAGAAGGTCGAGGCCAATGTCGACACCGGTGCGAACCTCGTCACCAAGGCCAACATGAAGGATCCGAAGATCGACGCGCTGCTCAACCCGAAGCTCAAGTAAGCGCCGCTATGAGTGTCGTTTCCGGGGCCATGGCGCCCCGGAAACATCGTCGACAGGCGGCTTGGCAATTCGCCGGCTTGCTTTAGGCTCCGTCCTCGAGATGCGCGTCAGACGCATCGCTGCGTACCCAACGATTGAGACCAATCTGGGAGGATTGTCATGACGTCGACGGCGCAGGAACTGCACCCGGCCCCCACGCTGCAGCCGGGCAGGACGATCCTCGAACTCAACGGGCTGGAAAAGCGCTATCCCGGCACGCATGCGCTGAAGCCCGTGCACCTTGCCTTCAAGGCGGGTGAAATCCACGCCATTGTCGGCGAGAACGGCGCGGGCAAATCGACCCTCATCAAGCTTCTGACCGGCGTCATGCCCCGCACCTCGGGCGAGGTCGTCTGGGAAGGCAAGCCGGCAGCTTTGGCCACCCCGCATGAGGCGATGGCGCTGGGCATCAACGCCGTCCACCAGGAGGTGGTGCTGTGCCGCCATCTCACCGTCGCCGCCAACATGTTCCTCGGCGAGGAGGAGTCCCGCTTCGGCCTCTTACAGCAGCGCGCCATGGTCAAGGATGCGCAAAAGATCATCGACGGCCTGGGCTTCGATCTGCCGGCGCATGTCGTGCTCGGCGATCTCACCATCGGCCAGCAGCAGCTGATCGCCGCCGCCCGCGCCACCGTGCGCGGCACCAAATTCCTGATCTTCGACGAGCCGACCGCCTACCTCACCCGCAAGGAGGCCGACCAGCTCTTCAAGCTGATCCGCCGGCTCAAGGGCGAAGGCGTCACCATCATCTACATCAGCCACCGCATGGAGGAAGTGTTCGAACTCGCCGACCGCGTTTCCGTGCTGCGTGACGGCTCGCTCGTCGGCACCCGCAGCATCGCCGAGACCAACGAGCCCGAGCTGGTCAAGCTGATGATCAACCGCTCGATCGAGCAGATCTACCACAAGGAGCATTTCACGCCCGGCGCCACGATCGTCGAGACGAAGAAGCTCTCGGGCAAAGGCTTCGAGAATGTCTCGCTGACCGTCCGCGCCGGCGAGATCGTCGGCCTCTACGGCCTGATCGGCGCGGGCCGCAGCGAGTTCGTCACCACGCTCTACGGGCGCCACAGGAAATCGGCAGGCCAGATCCTGTGGCAAGGCAAGGAGGTGCAGGTCAATTCCGAGCACGACGCGATCCGGCTCGGCATGGCGCTGGCGCCGGAAAGCCGTCGCGACCAGGGCCTGTGCCTCAACCTGCCGGTGGGCACGAACCTCAACCTGCCGATCTACAAGCGCATCTCGAGCAACCTGCTGATTTCCGGCGCGAAGGAGAAGGCCGAGGCCGACCGCCAGATCGCCGACCTGCGCATCAAGACCCCGACACGCCATGCGCTCGCCTCCAGCCTGTCCGGCGGCAACCAGCAGAAGATCGTCATCGGCAAATGGCTGGCGCACGGCGCCAAGCTGTTCATCTTCGACGAGCCGACGGTGGGCGTCGATGTCGGCACCAAGGCCGAGATCTACCGGCTGTTCGGCGCGCTTCTGTCCAAGGGCGCCGGCATCATCCTGATCTCGTCCTATCTGCCGGAAGTCTACGAGCTTGCCGACGCGCTGCATGTGTTCCGGCGCGGCAAGCTGGTCGCCACGCATGGCTTCCGCACCGCCGATCACGAGGAAATTCTCACGCAGGCGCTTGCCGAGAAACAAGAAAAGCAGGGAGGTCAGACATGAGCACCGAGGCCATCGCCGCCGAAAAGCCCAAGCGAAATTACAACGCCCTGTTCGGGCTGACGCTGCTGGCGCTGCTCGTTCTGCTGTGGGTCATCCTGTCGCTGGCGACGCCGAGCTTCGCCTCGGCCAACAACATCTCGAACCTGCTGCGCCAGGGTTCGATGATCGCCATCCTGGCAGTCGGCCAGACCTTCGTCATCATCACCGGCGGTATCGATCTTTCCGTCGGCGCGGTGGTCGGCTTCTCCACCGTCATCGCCGCCATGCTGATCAATGCCGGCGTGCCGATCTTCGCCGCCATCCTGATCACTCTTCTGGTCGGCGTCGCCATCGGCCTGTTCCACGGTTTCGGCATCGTCAAGATGGGTCTGCCGCCCTTCATCATCACGCTGGCGACGCTGACATCGCTCCGCGGCATCGGCCTGTTGATGACCAACGGCAATTCGATCTCGATCAACAACGACGCCTTCCAGGAGTTCTCGCGCAACTCCTTCGTCGGCATCCCCAATCTGTTCTGGATGGTGATCCTGGTTGGTATTCCGGCCTACGTCTTCCTGCATCACAGCCGCTGGGGCCGCTATCTGTTCTCGGTCGGCTCCAATGCCGAGGCGTCGCGCCTGTCCGGCGTCAACGTGCAGCGCACCATCTACATGGCCTATACGCTGTCCGGCCTGTGCGCGGCCTTCGTCGGCGTGCTGCTCGCCTCACGCATCGGCATCGGCAACCCGACGCAGGCCGAGGGCTGGGAGTTGCAGGCGATTGCCTCGTCGGTCATCGGCGGCACCTCGCTGTTCGGCGCGGTGGGTTCGGTGCACGGACCACTGCTTGGCGCCTTCATCCTCGCGACCATCAACAACGGCGCCAACCTGCTTAACGTCAATGCCTTCTGGCAGCGGATCATTACCGGCCTGCTGATCATCGTCATCGTCTATTTCGACGGCCTGCGCCGTCGCGGCAAATGAATCCTCCCTGAAACTTCCGCGCCGGCCCCGCTAGACCGAGGCCGGCGCGCTTTTTTGCTTTGGATTGCCCATGAAAGCCGTCGTCTGCCGCTCGCCCGGCGATCTTGTCCTCGAAGACCGCGCCGACCCCGGCGCGCCGCCGCCCGGCTGGGCGCGCGTCGCGGTCAGCCATGTCGGCATCTGCGGCACCGACTACCACATCTTCGAAGGCAAGCACCCTTTCCTCGCTTATCCGCGCATCATGGGTCATGAGGTTGCGGGCACGATCGTCGAGAAGGGTGAAGGCGTCGAGATCAGCGTCGGCGAGCCGGTGATCATCAACCCCTATCTCGCCTGCGGCAAATGCATCGCCTGCCGGCACGCCAAGCCGAATTGCTGCGTGAAGATCGAAGTGCTGGGCGTACATCGCGACGGCGCCATGTGCGACGAGATCCTGGTGCCGGCGCAGAACCTTTATCCGGCAAACGGCCTGTCGCTGGCCGACGCCGCCGCGGTGGAATTTCTGGCCATCGGCGCGCATGCGGTGCGCCGATCGCTCGCAACGCCCGGCGCGCGCACGCTGGTCATCGGCGCCGGGCCGATCGGTCTCGGCACAGCGATCTTCGCACGCATCGCCGGGCTGGAGGTCAGCCTGCTCGACATGAGCGCCGAGCGCCTCGGCTTCGCCGAAAAGGAACTCGGCTTTGCCCCGCTAGACAGTTCCAAGGCACCGGCTGCCGAGCTGGTACGGCAGGCAACCGCCGGCGATGGTTTCGATCTTGTGTTCGACGCGACCGGCAACACCCAATCCGTGCAATCGGCCTTCGCCCATGTCGCGCATGGCGGCACGCTGGTGCTGGTTAGCGTCGTCAAGGACGACATCGCCTTCTCCGACCCGGAGTTCCACAAGCGCGAGATGACGCTGGTCGGCAGCCGCAATGCGCTGAGAGCCGATTTCGATCATGTCGCCGCCTCGATCCGCAACGGCGCCGTACCGTTGAACAAGCTCGTCACCCATCGCACGACGCTTGGCCAAACGCCGCGCGACCTCGCCAGGTGGACGCATGAGAAAACCGGCCTGATCAAGGCGGTTATCGAGGTCGGGTGAGATATCGGTTCGAAACGAGCATTCGGCGGGTGACAGGCAGAGCGCATGCCTTTGCGATTGGCCGAAGCCTTTGTCGCCTCGTCATCCACGGGCGGAGCAAGGAGCGTAGCGACGCAGCGCAGACCCGAGGATCCATTCCGTGACGTCGACGCGTCGCAGCAATGCAGAGTTCTGCTCCGCTGCACTGTACTATCAAAGTAACGGCATGGATCCTCGGGTCTGCGCTCCGCTTCGCGTCGCTCCGCCCGTGGATGACGACCTCTGGGGTCGTCCGAAGATGACGACGTCGAGAACTAATCGTTGGCCGAGAGCCTGAGTTCCACCCGCTCCGCTGAAAAGCGCGACTCCGCGAACTGGATCGGCTGGCCGTCGAGCGTGACGTTGACGGCGACGGTGACCAGCACGATGGCGCCCGGCTGCAGATCCAGCGCGGCGAGATCGTCGGCATCGGCATGGCGCGCCGACAGCACCGTCGAGTGCCTGAGATAATCATTGATGCCGAAGCGCTTGAGCGAGGCAGTGATCGATCCCGTTTCGGCCATTGCCGCTTCGATGCCGGTGAAGCGTTTGGCGTCGAACCAGATCGTTGCCCGCGACACGGGGTGACCGTCGGCCTCGCCGCGCGTCTCCAGGCGGATGACGGCCGCGCCCTTCGCAATACCCAGCGCCTCGGCGATTCGCCGCCCGGCCGGTTCGGTCGATGACGACAGTAGCGCGATATGCCGCTCGGTCGTCTGCCCCTGCAGCCCGGTCGAGAAGCGCGTGCGTGCGCCGATCGGATAGGACAGCCGCTTGCGCGACAAGACGAAGGTGCCGCGTCCCTGCTCGGCCTTCAGCACGCCCTCCCGCACAAGTGCTGCAATAGCGCTGCGCACCGTGTGGCGGTTGACGCCGTAGCGCTCCGCCAACGCGACTTCAGGCGGCAGTGCCGCATTCTCCTCGAAATCGCCGCTCGCGATGCCCTGCAATATCCTGTCCGCGATCTGCCGCCACAGCGATACGCCGTTACGCCTTTCGATGCTGCTCGCCAGTCCGATCATTCGCCGCCCCCAAGCAATTTCTTGCGCCCTGTCATCCACCCGTCATGGACTCTCGGTACGAGGTAAGTATAATTTGTATAGTTGTCTATATCAATAGACAAATTTTGGATGCAAGGAGCGATGCCATGCGAGGACAGGAAGCGCGCGAGCAGGCCGGGCGAAAGGCCTTGATGGCGACGCTGGCACATGCTGCGGCCGATGACATCGCTCGTCTGTGGAACGAGTCCGGCCTGCCTTCCGAGGCGGAGCTTTTGCGCGGCCCCGAAACCGGACTGGTGACGGTGCGCGGGCGGATCGGCGGCGGCGGCGCGCCCTTCAATGTCGGCGAGGCGACGGTCACCCGCGCCACAGTGCGGCTGCCATCCGGGCAGGTCGGCCATTCCTATGCGCTCGGCCGTGACAAGGGCAAGGCAAAGCTCGCGGCGATCGCCGACGCGCTGTGGCAGGACCGAACCCATCGCGAGGCGGTCGAGACGATGCTGGTCGCGCCTCTGCGGGCGGCGCTCGATGCAGCGCGCGAGACGCAGCGCGTCGAGACGGCGGCAACGAAAGTGGATTTCTTCACCATGGTGCGCGGAGAGGATTGATGAATATCGCCACGCAATCGATCGACGGCGGTTTCGCCGAACCGGTCTTCGATGCCCAGGCCGTGTTCCGCGCCATCATGGACGCGATGGCGCGCCCCGGAACGGTCCAGGCCATGCCGCAACTCGCGCATCCGCCGGCACCGTTGTCAGCGACAGCGGGCGCCGTGGCGCTGGCGCTCTGCGACAACGACACGCCGATCTGGCTCGATCCGCCGTTGCAGGCCCAAGCCTCGGTCAAGGCCTGGCTCGGCTTTCACACCGGCGCGCCTTTGGCCAACACGCCGGCCGATGCGCATTTCGCCTTGATCGCCAATCCGAAGGAGATGGCAGCACTCGACGGTTTCTCGCAAGGCACGCAGGAGTATCCCGACCGCTCGACGACGCTGATCCTGCTCACCAGCGATCTCGGTTCCGGTCCAACGCTGCTGCTCGAAGGCCCCGGCATCGAAAAGACGGCAATGATCGCGCCGACAGGCATGCCGCGCCATTTCGTCGAGCAGTGGAAGCAGAACAACCAGCGGTTCCCGCGCGGCGTCGACATCATCCTGGCGGCGCCCGGCAGCCTTGCCTGCCTGCCGCGCACCACCCGCACCAAGACCATGGAGGCATGACATGTATGTCGCGGTAAAAGGCGGCGAGGCAGCTATTGCCAACGCCCATCGTCTGCTGGCCGATCGCCGCCGCGGCGACCGCTCGGTGCCGGCGCTGCGCCTCGACCAGATCGTCGAGCAGCTGGCGCTCGGCGTCGACCGGGTGATGAGCGAAGGCTCGCTCTATGATCGCGAGCTTGCGGCTTTAGCCGTCGTCCAGGCGCGCGGCGACATGATCGAGGCGATCTTCCTGGTGCGCGCCTATCGCACCACGCTGCCGCGCTTCGGCTACACCAATCCGGTCGATACCGGCGCCATGCAGGCCGAGCGGCGCGTGTCGGCCACCTACAAGGACCTGCCCGGCGGCCAGATGCTTGGCCCGACCTTCGATTATACCCACCGCCTGCTCGATCCGGAGCTCGCCGCCGGCGCCGAAGTCGAAACGCCCGCGCAGCGTTCGGCCGAGGCCGAGGCCATGCCGCGCGTCTCCGCGATCCTCGCCCATGAAGGACTGATCGAGGCCGACGGCGACATGCCGCTGGACCATGTGCCCGGCGACATCACGCGCGAGCCGTTGCAGTTCCCGATGCCGCGCGACATCCGCCTGCAGGCGCTGTCGCGCGGCGACGAGGGTTTCCTGCTGGCGCTCGGCTATTCGACGCAGCGCGGCTACGCTCGCAATCACCCCTTTGTCGGCGAGATCCGCATCGGCGAGGTCGAGCTGGAGCTGGACGTGCCGGAACTGCCTTTCGCCGTGCCGCTCGGCTCGATCCGCGTCACCGAATGCCAGATGGTCAACCAGTTCAAGGGCTCGGCCAAGGCGCCGCCGCAGTTCACCCGCGGCTACGGCCTTGTCTTCGGCCAGAGCGAACGCAAGGCCATGGCCATGGCGCTGTGCGACCGGGCGCTACGCGCCGGCGAGCTCGGCGAGGACGTCGTCGCCGCCGCGCAGGACGAGGAATTCGTCATCTCGCATTCCGACAATGTGCAGGCGACCGGCTTCGTCGAGCATCTGAAGTTGCCGCATTATGTCGACTTCCAGGCCGAGCTCGGCCTGGTCCGCCGCATGCGCGCCGAATACGACGCGCGGGAAAACGAGGACAAGGCGGCTGAGGAAAAGCGGGAGGCTGCGGAATGACTTCAGTCGCTCCCGCCGCCACCAGCGCTGTAGTGGCCGTTATGTGCCTCGTTGAACCCTTTGCTTCCAGCAATAGTCTCACCGCTCGCACTTTCCTTTGGCGCGGGGAGAAACATCTTCCGCAGCGCAAAGGCCGTAATGACGGCGAAGACCAGCAGCAGCACACCGAGATGCATCCAACCGGTGGAGTCCATCAGGCTCTTCTCCCGCGTCCTGGACGCCATTTCCATAGCACGGAGCGGACGTGATCGCCATGACCGACATCGCCACCTACAACTTCGCCTATCTCGATGAGCAGACCAAGCGGATGATCCGCCGCGCCATCCTCAAAGGCATCGCCATTCCCGGCTACCAGGTGCCCTTCGCCTCGCGCGAAATGCCGATGCCCTATGGCTGGGGCACCGGCGGCGTCCAGGTCACCGCCTCTATCATCGGTCCGGACGATGTGCTCAAGGTCATCGACCAGGGCGCCGACGACACCACCAACGCCGTCTCGATCCGCGCCTTCTTCAAGAAGGTCGCCAAGGTCGCCGTCACCACGGAGACGGCGAAGGCAACGATCATCCAGACCCGCCACCGCATTCCGGAACAGCCGCTCACGGCCGGCCAGGTGCTGGTCTTCCAGGTGCCGATCCCCGAGCCGCTGCGCTTCCTCGAGCCGCGCGAGACCGAGACTCGAAAAATGCATGCGCTGGAGGAATACGGCCTCATGCATGTGAAGCTCTACGAGGACATCGCCAAGCACGGCCGCATTGCCACCACCTATGCCTATCCGGTCAAGGTCGAGGGCCGCTATGTGATGGACCCTTCGCCGACGCCCAAATTCGACAATCCGAAGATGCACCGCTCGCCGGCCCTGCAGCTGTTCGGCGCCGGCCGCGAGAAGCGCATCTATGCGGTGCCGCCTTTCACCGACGTCGTCAGCCTCGATTTCGAGGATCATCCGTTCGAGGTGCAGACCTTCGACCAGCCCTGCGCGCTCTGCGGCGCCGAGAATGTCTATCTCGACGAGGTCATCCTCGATGACCATGGCGGCCACATGTTCGTCTGCTCCGACACCGACCACTGCGAGAAGCGGCGCGCCGACGGCCATCACGGTCACCTTGCCCCCGAGACCAATCTTGCCTCTGAGAAAACGGAGCCGGCCGAATGACCGACGAACCGCTGCTGCGCGTCGCAGCACTTTCCAAATTCTTCGGCTCGCGCGTCGGCTGCGAGAACATCTCCTTCGACCTCTGGCCGGGCGAGGTGCTGGCAGTGGTCGGCGAGTCCGGCTCCGGCAAGACGACGCTGCTCAATTGTCTGTCGACCAGGCTGCTGCCATCCTCCGGCACGGCCAGCTACCGCATGCGCGATGGCCAGTGGCGTGAGCTCTACCGGATGAGCGAGGCCGAGCGTCGCTTCCTGATGCGCACCGATTGGGGCTTTGTCCACCAGAACCCGGCCGACGGGCTGCGCATGACCGTATCGGCCGGTGCCAATGTCGGCGAGCGTCTGATGGCGGTCGGCGACCGCCATTACGGCAAGATCCGCGCCACCGCCATCGACTGGCTGTCGCGCGTCGAGATCGACGTGGACCGGATCGACGACGAGCCGCGCGCCTTTTCCGGAGGCATGCGCCAGCGCCTGCAGATCGCCCGCAACCTGGTGACAGGTCCGCGTCTGGTGTTCATGGACGAGCCGACCGGCGGCCTCGATGTCTCGGTGCAGGCGCGCCTGCTCGACCTGTTGCGCGGGCTGGTCACCGATCTCGGCCTCGCCGCGATCGTCGTCACCCACGACCTCGCCGTGGCACGGCTCCTGTCGCAGCGCATGATGGTGATGAAGGACGGCCGCGTCGTCGAAAGCGGCCTCACCGACCGCGTCCTTGACGATCCGCGCGCGCCGTACACCCAACTCCTCGTTTCTTCGATCCTGCAGGTGTGATCATGGCTACGCCTCTTGTCGTTTCAGACGTCGCAAAGAGCTTCACCATGCATCTGCGCGAAGGCGTCACGCTGCCGGTGGTGGCGGGCGTCTCCTTCTCGATCCGCGCTGGCGAATGCGCGGTGCTCGGCGGCCCGTCCGGCGCGGGAAAGAGCTCGATCCTGAAGATGCTCTACGGCAACTATGCCGTCGACGAAGGCCAGATCATCGTCCAGCACGCGGGCGGCCTGATCGACCTTGCTTCCGCCAGCCCTCGCACGGTGCTCTCCGCGCGCCGCCACACCATCGGCTATGTCAGCCAGTTCCTGCGCACCGTGCCGCGCGTCTCGGCCCTGGATGTCGTCGCCGAGCCTCTGGTCGAGCGCGGCGAGGACAGGGAAATCGCGCGGGCCAAGGCTCGTTCCTTATTGGCGCAGCTCAACCTGCCGGAAAAGCTCTGGGCCCTGCCGCCGGCGACCTTCTCCGGCGGCGAACAACAGCGGGTCAACATCGCGCGCGGCTTCATCACCGAGCATCCGATCCTGCTGCTCGACGAGCCGACCGCTTCGCTTGACGCGAAGAACCGCGATGTCGTGGTCGAACTCATCGCCGGCAAGAAGGCGGCGGGCGTTGCCCTGCTCGGCATCTTCCATGATCTCGATGTGCGTGACGCGGTCGCCGATCGCGTCATCGACGTCACCGCCTTCGCGGCGGGCAAGGTAGCCGCATGATGAGGCTTTCGGAGACGCCGCTGATCCATCCGACGGCGCAGGTCGAAAACTCGACGCTCGGCCGCTGGACCGAAATCGCCGAGCGCAGCCGTGTCGCCGAATGCGAGCTCGGCGACTATTCCTACATGATGCAGGATTGCGCCGTCTGGTGCGCGACTATTGGCAAGTTCTCCAACATCGCGGCAAGCGTGCGCATCAACGCCACCAACCATCCGACCTGGCGGCCGACGCTGCACCACTTCACCTACCGCGCCTCCGACTATTGGGACGATGCCGAGCATGAGAGCGAGTTTTTCGCTGAGCGCCGCGCCAAGCGCGTCACGATCGGCCACGACACCTGGCTCGGCCACGGCTCGACCATCCTGCCCGGCGTGACGGTCGGCGACGGCGCCGCGGTCGGCGCGGGCGCGGTGGTGTCGAAGGACGTCGCGCCCTACACCATCGTCGGCGGCGTGCCGGCCAAGCCGATCCGCGAGCGCTTCGACCGCCGCACCGCCGAGCGCTACCAGGCGCTCGCCTGGTGGGATTGGGACCATGCAAGGCTCCGCTCCGCGCTCGACGATTTTCGTGAATTGGAGGCCGAAGCATTTCTCGAAAAGCACGGCGGCTGACAGGGCTTGCGTTCATACCCTTGACACATGACTCGGACAGGAGGCGGTTTCCCCCAAGGAGATCGCCATGCTCGACACAGTCAGATCCTCGCTCGCCGCCTTCTTCGAAGGCTCCAATCCGACGCCGCCGACGCATCTCGGCACGCGCTATGACACGTCAGGCAACTTCCTCCTCGAGCCCGGCAACACCGTTGTCTGCCACCTGGTCGACGGCTCCCCTTCGCAAGCCGCCGTCATCGAAGTGCGCGAGCGGATGCTCGCCATGCCCGACGCGGATCGCCTCGCCTTCACGCCGATCCCCAGCCTGCACATGACGCTCTTCCAGGGCATCATCGAATACCGGCGTCGTCTTCCCTACTGGCCTTCAGACGTGCCGCTCGACACCGGCATCGACGACATGACCCGGCTCTACCTCGAGCGCCTGCAAGGCTTCGAGGGCCGAGGCGCATTCAAGATCAAAATTGTCGAAGTCGTGCCGACCGGCCTGACCGTCGCCGGCGCTTCCGAACAGGACCGCCAGATCCTGAAAGCTTGGCGCGACGCCCTTTCAGGGCCGTTCGGCTACCGCGACCCTGACCACGACGCATACGTCTTCCATATTACCTTTGCCTATCAGGTCCGCCGTCTCGCCGACGAGCGGGCCGCAGCGTGGCAGGCATTGTTCGACGACAGCCTGTCGTTCCTCGAGCGCGAGGCTCCGGTGATCGAGCTCAGGCTCCCGGCCTTTTGCAGTTTCAAGGACATGAAGCATTTCGAGGAATTGCTCGTGCTTGAATGATACCGATGCATGTCGCCCAAAAAATGCGCAGCGGTTTTGGGATGACGACATCCATCAACGAGAAATCCAGCCTGTGGGACGTAACAAAACTGACATCAATCCGACACCCCAGCTTCATCGGCCTGCGATAGCGAAGGTTAACAGACCTTCAAAACCGCGACGGACTGGAGCTTTGGTATGTCAGCATCATCGGCCACGCTGGAAATCCGCGGCGTAACCCGACGATTTGGCAAGAACACTGCCGTCAGCGACATCAACGTCTCGATCCCGCGCGGCCAGATGGTCGGCATCATCGGCCGCTCGGGCGCCGGCAAGTCGACGCTTCTGCGCATGATCAATCGTCTCATCGATCCCAGCAAGGGGTCGATTTTTTTTGACGGCGCCGAGGTCTCCAGCCTGCAGGGTTCGCCGCTGCGTCGCTGGCAGCGCGACTGCGCCATGATCTTTCAGCAGTTCAACCTCGTGCCGCGCCTCGACGTTTTGACCAACGTCCTGCTTGGCCGCCTCAACCATCGCTCCACGATGTCCAATCTGCTCGGCATGTTCACCCGCACCGAATGTGCCGAAGCGGTGGCCGCGCTCGAACGCCTCGACATCGCACGCACCGCGCTGCAGCCGGCCGGCACGCTGTCCGGCGGCCAGCAGCAGCGTGTCGCGATCGCCCGCGCCATGATGCAGCAGCCGAAGGTGCTTCTGGCCGACGAGCCGATCGCCTCGCTCGACCCGCTCAATGCCAAGGTGGTGATGGACTCGCTGCGCGACATCAACCTGCGCGAAGGCATCACCGTCGTCACCAACCTGCACACGCTGGACACCGCCCGCGCCTATTGCACCCGCATCATCGGCATGGCCGCCGGCAAGGTCGTCTTCGACGGCGGTCCGGACGACCTCGACCGCGACGCCGTGCGCACGGTCTATGGCGCCGATGCCAGCGGCGCCGAGATCTCCGAGGCCATCACGTCGACCAGCGTCACCATCAAGCCGAAGATCACCGCATCCGCCGGACCGCTCGAGCCAGCATTCCCTGGCTACTGAACCCACCCCCGGCCCCAGGCGGTCCGGGCAAATCGTGGAAGTCAGCAGAGCAACCCGGATCGCCCGCCAGCGTCAAAGGCAAGACTTGAAAAATCAGAACGCCGCCGGCGCGCAGCCGGAACAACAGGAGAGAGATCAAAATGTTCAGGAAGATGGTTTTTGGGGCGGTTTCGCTGCTCGCCATGGCGGCAAGCGCCGCGCACGCCGCCGACATCAAGGAATTCCGCGTCGGCATCCTCGGCGGTGAGAACGAGACCGACCGCCTGCGCAACTACCAGTGCCTCGCCGACCACCTGAAGTCGGAATTCGGCTTCGAGAAGGTTTCGCTGTTCCCGGCCGCCGACTATGACGGCGTCATCCAGGGCCTGCTCGGCGGCACGCTCGACTTCGCCGAGCTCGGCGCATCGGGTTATGCCAGCGTCTATCTCAAGGATCCGAAGGCTGTCACCCCGATCCTCACCACCAAGCAGACCGACGGCTCCACCGGCTACTATTCGATCGGCCTCGCGCTCAAGACTTCCGGCATCACCGACATCAAGTCGGCCAAGGGCAAGAAGCTCGGCTACGCCGATCCGGACTCGACCTCGGGTTACCTGATCCCGCTGACCCAGATTCCGAAGGACACCGGCGCTTCCAACGAGACCTACTTCGCCTCGACCCAGTTCAACGGCGGCCATGAGAACAACGTGCTGGCCGTCCGCGACGGCAAGGTTGACGTGGCGGTGGATGATTCCTCGGGCATCGGCGACTTCAAGAACGGCTACACCTCGGGCACTTTCCACAAGGAAGTCGCCAAGGGCGCCGTCGACCCCAACGACTTCGTCGAAGTCTGGCGCTCGGGCCTGATCCCGAACGGCCCGCTGGTCGTTCGCACCGCGCTCGGCGACGACATGACCGCCAAGCTGACCGCCTTCTTTACCGCTCTGCCGGCCAAGGACAAGGCCTGCTTCGAAGGCGTCGAAGGCGGCGATTTTACCGGCTATGTGCCCGTGAAGCCGGACTTCTACAGCGTTATCGTCGAAGCCCGCAAAGCTGCTATCGGCGGCTAAAAGACAAGATCAGAAAGGGCGGTGTGCCTCCAAAGCGACGTGCGTCCACTTGGACGCACAAACTACGCTTTAGCACTTTGGATGGCCGCACCGCCCTTTTTGCATGTTCCGATCATGACAGCATCAGCGACAATCCATTCCGACGCCACCCGCCAGCAGGCGGAGGCCTGGCAGCGCCAGACATCGCTGCGCCGGCTCTACACGGTGCTCGGCGTCGGCCTGCTGCTCGCAGCCATGGTCGCCAGCATGTGGTTCGCCGACGAAGCCAATGCCGGCCACTTCTTCGAGCGCCTGCCGCATCTCCTCGATTTCCTGAGCTGGTTGGTCCCGAAGGACTGGAACGACGTCTGGCGCGCGCTGTTCGATATTGCCTCGCCGAACGACAAGGGCACGCAGGAATTCAACTTCCCGCTCGGCCGTGTCCATGTCTGGGGCGGCTTCTATATCCCCGAATATTTCGAGCTCATGCTGACCACCGTCAACGTTGCGCTGGTCTCGACCTTCATCGGCTTCGTCTTCGCCGTACCCTTCTCCTTCATCGCCGCGCGCAATCTGACACCGCACCCGACCCTGAGGCTCGTCGTCAAGCGCTTTATGGAACTGCTGCGCGCCTTCCCCGAGATCGTCATTGCCGGCCTGTTCGCGGCAATCGTCTCGACCGGCCCGATAGCCGCCATCATCGCCATCGGCCTGCATTCGATCGGCGCGCTGGGCAAGCTGTTCTATGAGATCAACGAGAACATCGATATGCGGGCCGAGGAAGGGCTGCGGGCCGTCGGCGCCAACTGGTTCGAGCGCGTGCGCTTCGCCGACTTGCCGCAGGTGCTCCCCAATTTCATGTCCTACACGCTGCTTCGCGTGGAGATCAACGTACGCGCTTCGACCATCATCGGCGCCGTCGGCGGCGGCGGCATCGGCGAGGAGTTGAAGCTGTCCATCTCGCGCGGTTTCGGCGCCAAAACGCTGGCGCTGGTGCTGCTTCTGTTCACGACCATCTTCCTCATCGACCAGTTCTCCGCGTGGCTGCGGCGCAAGCTGGTCGGCGAGCAGGCTTTCCTGTTGGGAGCCGCCTGACATGACTATGAATGCTGACGAAGTACGGGCGATAGAGGAACGCTTCCCGCAGGTGTTTCAGCGCCCGGCCTACAAGCGCTTCTGGCCGCTGTTCCTGGTCGCCGGCACCATTTTGTACCTCATCTACGCCATGTGGTTCTTCAGCCTGCCGCAGGTGCTGCGCGAGTCGCATTGGGAGCGCCTGCCGCTCTTCCTGTCGCAGTGGATCAGCTATGACTTGCAACCGGAATTCCGTCTCGACCAGCCGCAGATCACGCCGAAATATCCGCGCTTCTCGGCCCTGGGCGAAAACCCCAATCCCGACTGGGTGATCAAGAACCCCGATGGCACTTTCACAGTTCAGATCGACGGCGACGCAAAATCCGTCACCTTCGACAAGGCCAGGGCGACGATTACGGCCAATGGCGTGACCGTGCCGATATCGCTGACCGGCGGCAGGCCGGTGGTGACTGGTCCGGTACCCGACTGGGTGACCGTCCATGACGACGAAATCGTCGCCAAGATGGGCTTTGCCGGCGAGGTGCGCGTCACCGTGGACCGGGTCAAGGTGCGCAAGCGCTTCCTCGGCTGGGCGAATTTCGTCTTCGACACCCGCTCGCCCTTTTTCGGCAAGTCGGCCGGCGAGGTGATCTCGCTGATCGTCTCCGGGCCTGAGCTTCAGCCCGGCACCTCGAACCTCGCTTTAGCCGCCGACAACATCTGGAACAATGCGCAGTGGCAGCATGGCGACGTCTGGACGAAGCTGTTGCAGACCATCGTCATGGCGTTCCTGGGCACATTGCTCGGCGGCATCGTCGCCTTCCCGCTCGCCTTCTTCGCCGCCCGCAACATCACGCCGAGCGGCCTGCTCAGCCAGGTGCTGAAACGCTTCTTCGATTTCATGCGCTCGGTCGACATGCTGATCTGGGCGCTGTTCTTCACCCGCGCCTTCGGCCCTGGACCGCTGGCCGGCAGTGCCGCGATCTTCTTCACCGAGATCGGCACGCTCGGCAAAACCTACTCCGAGGCGCTGGAAAACATCGACGACAAGCCGCGCGAAGGCGTCCTCTCGACCGGCGCCAACGGCCTGCTGGTGCAGCGCTACGGCGTGCTGCCGGAAGTGGTGCCGATCTTCATCAGCCAGACGCTCTACCAGTGGGAATCGAATACCCGCGGCGCCACCATCATCGGCGCCGTCGGCGCCGGCGGCATCGGCCTGAAGCTGTGGGAAGCGATGCGCACCAATTCGAACTGGGCCAACGTCTTCTACATGGTGCTGCTGACGCTGCTCGTCGTCTTCATCTTCGACAACATCTCAAACTTCCTGCGCCGCCGGCTCAGCCGCACGCTGCACGATTACAACAGGCTGCAGGCTGCGCAGGGGTAGTTGGACAGCTGCCTTCTTGCGAGAGGTCGGCGGGACAGCACCCCCCTCTGTCCTGCCGGACATCTCCCCCGCAAGGGGGGAGATTGGCCGTCATCTCGACCTTCGCCAATTTCCAACGTCGCAGGACGAGCGGTGCGCCTCGAGCGCTGATCTCCCCCCTTGCGGGGGAGATGTCCGGCAGGACAGAGGGGGGTGTGAAGGAACGCCGACGCTCGCTGGAAGGCGCGTCTAAGCCGCCTTCCTCCACCCATTCCTGATATGCCTGTACCCGTCCCGATAGACCGCTTCCGGGCTCTCGGCAAAATCGCGCCACACCTTGGTCGCCGCCGCCAAATCCCTCAGCGAGCGCCCAAACGACTCGATGGTCAGCCAGTCGTCATAGCCGCTCTGACGGATCGCCGCGAAGGTCTCCTTCCAGGGAATGTTGCCGCGTCCCGGCACGCCGCGGTCATTCTCCGAAATGTGGATATGCACGACATTTCGGCAGTTGTTTGTATAGGCGCCGATCGGATCGGCTTCCTCGATATTGGCATGGAAGGTATCGTACATCGCCTTGATATGCGGCCGGTCGATCGCGTCGATATGCTCCGACAGGTCGGCCATGGTGTTGACCAGATAGCATTCGAAGCGGTTGAGCGCTTCCAGCCCAATGGTCACGCCCTTCTTGCCGGCATGGTCGCCGATGGCGCGTTGCGAGGCGACCGAACGCTTCTTCTCGGCCGCCGTCGGGCCGCTGCCGGAAAAGGCGCCGAGCGTCGAATGCAGCGGACCGCTCAGCCTGTCCGCGCCGAGCGCGGCGCTGCAGTCGATCGCCCATTTCATATAGTCGACGCCGGCCTTGCGCGTTGTTGCATCCGGCGAAATCAGGTTCATCGCCGGATCGCCCATGGCCGAAACCGCGGTGCGCTCCAGGCCGATACGGTCGAGCATTTCGCCGAGCTTCCTGTAGTCGTCCGGTGTCCCGACAAAGACCGGTATCTCGACGCCGTCGAAACCGGTCGCCCTGATGTCCTTCAGCAGCGCCTCGTGCTTCTTCGAGACGCTGGTCGTCCACAAGAACATGCACATGCCGATTTTCATCGACACTCCTCCCCAGCTTGGCGGCCAACCGCTTGCGCTAGCGGGCCACACTCCCCCTCATCCGGCCGCTTCGCGTCCACCTTCTCCCCAAGGGGAGAAGAGACGAGCACCAACGTCGGCGCCATCCTCTCCCCTTGGGGAGAGGTCGGATTGCCCCGAATTGCTCTTCGCAATTCGGCTGGCAATCCGGGTGAGGGGGCCTCCCGCTCGCCGGCCGACGCGACCTACAATTTGGTCCACGCCCCATTCTTCTTCGACGACTTCACGCAGGCCTCGATGAAGGCCATGCCTTCGACGCCGTCGGCAATGGTCGGAAACACCACGTCCTTAGCCGGCTTGCCGCCCTTTTTGCGCGCCGCGCGGATAGCCCGCGCCGCTTCCTGGTAGATGTTGGCAAAACCTTCGAGATAGCCCTCCGGATGGCCGGACGGCACGCGGCTGACGCGCGCCGCCACCGGCATCGCGCCGGCGCCGGCACGCGTCAAAAGCTGCTTCGGCTGACCGAACGGCGTGTACCAGAGATAGTTGGGGTCGGCCTGCACCCATTCCAGCCCACCCTTGGAGCCGTAGACGCGCAGCTTCAGTCCGTTCTCATGGCCGGGCGCCACCTGGCTGGCCCAGATCATGCCCTTGGCCGGATGCGCCTTGCCGACCGGCTTGAAGCGCAGCATGACGTTGACATTGTCGTCGAGCTGGCGGCCCGGAACGAAGGCGTCGAGATCGGCCGACAGCGTATCCAGCTCCAGCCCCGACACGAAGCGGGCAAGGTTATAGGCATGCGTGCCGATGTCGCCCAGCGCGCCGCCGGCGCCGGCCTGCTTGGGATCGGAGCGCCACGATGCCTGCTTCTGTCCGGTGGCGGTGAGATCCTCGGTCAGCCAGTCCTGCGGATATTCCGATTGCACGATGCGGATGTCGCCGAGCTGGCCCTTGGCCACCATCTCGCGCGCCTGCCGGATCATCGGATAGGCGGTGTAGTTGTGGGTGAGCACGAAGACCTTGCCGGTCTTCTCGACAAGGGCGGCAAGCTTCTTCGCCTCCGCCAGCGAGGTCGCCAGCGGCTTGTCGCAGATGACATGGATGCCGGCCTCGAGGAAGGCTTTGGCCGCCGGCACATGCACGTTGTTGGGCGTGACGATCGCCACCGCCTCGATGCCGTCGGGCCGCTTGGCTTCTGCCTTTGCCATCTCGGCATAGGAGCCGTAGCTGCGCGCGGGATCGAGCCCGAGTTCCTCGGCCGAGGCCTTCGCCCGCGCCGGGTCCGACGACAGCGCGCCGGCCACCAGCACGAAGTCATTGTCCATGCGCGCCGCAATGCGATGCACCGCGCCGATGAAGGCGCCCTGCCCGCCACCGACCATGCCGTAGCGGATCGGGCCGCCTCCCGCTTCCGACTTCGATGCGCCGACCATTTTTTGTCCTCTCTCTTTGGCTCCTCACCCTCCCCTTGTTGGGGGCGACGCGCAGCGTCGGGGTTGGGGGTATAGGAGTCTGCTGCGACTTGTGATTCAACCCCACCCGGACCTGTGGTCGAACCTCCTCAACGGGAGTTCGTAGGTCAAATCCCCATCATGGCGCGCAGCAGCTTTTTGTCGCTCGTGCCGCTGGCGAAATCGTCGAAGGCCCTCTCCGTCACCCGGATGATGTGGTGCTGGATGAAAGGTGCGCCTTCGGCGGCGCCGTCCTCGGGATGTTTCAGGCAGCATTCCCACTCCAGCACCGCCCAGGAATCGTAATTGTACTGGGTCAGCTTGGAGAAGATGCCGCTGAAATCGACCTGTCCGTCGCCCAGCGAACGGAAACGGCCTGCCCGGTTCACCCAGCCCTGGTAGCCGGAATAGACGCCTTGCCGTCCGGTCGGGTTGAACTCGGCGTCCTTGACGTGAAACGCCTTGATCCGCTCGTGGTAGATGTCGATGAACTCGAGATAATCGAGCTGCTGCAGCAGGAAATGCGACGGGTCGTAGTTGATGTTGCAGCGCCTGTGGCCGCCGACCGCGTCGAGGAACATCTCGAAGGTCGCGCCGTCGAACACATCCTCGGAGGGGTGAATCTCGTAGCCGACGTCGACGCCATTGTCCTCATAGACATCGAGGATCGGCTTCCATCGTTTGCCGAGTTCGCCAAAGGCCTCCTCGATGAGGCCGGCTGGCCGCTGCGGGAAGGGATAGAGGTAAGGGAAAGCCAGCGAGCCGGTGAACGACACCGAAGCGTTGAGCCCAAGATTGCGCGATGCCTTGGCGCCGAACTTCATCTGTTCGACAGCCCATTTCTGCCGCGCCTTGGGATTGTTGTGCACCGATGGCGGCGCGAAGCCATCCATCTGCGCGTCATAGGCGGGATGCACCGCCACCAGTTGCCCCTGCAGATGCGTCGACAGTTCGGTGATCTCGACACCGGCGTCGGCACAGATGCCCTTCACCTCGTCGCAATAGGCCTTCGACGACGCCGCTTTCTTGAGGTCGAACAGGCGTCCGTCCCAGGTCGGGATCTGCACGCCCTTGTAGCCGAGGCCGGCCGCCCATTTGGTTATCGAAGCCAGCGAATTGAACGGCGCCGCGTCGCCCGCGAACTGCGCTAGAAACAGGCCGGGGCCCTTCATCGTCGTCGGCATCGGCATCCTTCCTCTTTTGTTTTCCCGACCAAAGCATAGCGCCGATTGGAGTGAGGGCCAGCCTGTTTGGTCAATTCTAGCGGCATCAAAATGCTATGCCATTCTGGTATTACCAAATCCCATAGTTCGGTCAAGCACCCGAAAACCTCGAAGAAGCGGGACACTCGCGGTCAAACGTCAGAAATTACCTTATAAAATCATAGTATTGGCCAGACAGTCGGGCCTCCCATGCCCACTTCTTGCCGCGCATGAAAATTTGCTGTAGAGGTCATGGAAGGCCCAATTGGTCGAACCAGTTTTGAAGAAAATGCTGGCAACGCCTCGAGGGAGGAATCGTGCGGCTGCCCCAACCGCAGGCATCGCGGGGTAAATGTGACAGGCGAATTCTGGGAAGGATAGACCATGCATCTTTCGACGCACAATTGGATGCGGGCGGAGCCGCTGGAGGTGACGCTCAAGCGCATCAAGAAATTCGGCTATGAATCGATCGAGATCTCCGGCGAGCCCGAGCAGTACAAGACCAGGGAGACGCGTGCGCTCCTGAAGGAGCACGGCATCCGCTGCTGGGGTTCGGTGACGCTGATGCTCGGCCAACGCAACCTCGCCGCCAGGGACCAGGGCCAGCGCGAGCGCTCGGTCAAATACGTCAAGGACGTGCTCACCATGGTCAGCGAACTCGATGGCGAGATCATCACGCTGGTGCCCGCGACCGTCGGCAAGGTTGTGCCGGACGGGACCGAGGCGGAGGAATGGGGCTGGGTGGTCGACGCCACGCGTGAGTGCTTTACCCATGCCAAGAAGGTCGGCGTCAGGATCGCCGTCGAGCCGCTCAATCGCTTCGAGACCTACCTCTTCAACCGCGGCGCCCAGGCGCTCGCGCTCGCCGATGCGGTGAGCCCTGACTGCGGCGTCTGCCTCGACGCCTATCACATCCACATGGAGGAATTTAACGTCTATGACGCGATCCGCCAGGTCGGAAAGCGCCTGTTCGACTTCCATGTTGCCGACAACAACCGCTTCGCCGCCGGCCTTGGCCAGATCGACTGGCCGAAGATCGTGCGCACGCTGAAGGACGTCGGCTATGACGGCGCGCTGACCAACGAGTTCGTCGCGCCCGTCGATCGCACGCCGGCCGCGCCCTATCCGGAGATGGTCGAGCGTAATCCGGTCGACATCTCGCCCGAGCAGCTCAAATTCATCCAGGACCACGGCTCCAGCGTGCTCACGGAGAAATTCTACACCGACCAGATGCGCATCACCGCCGAAACGCTGCTGCCGCTGATCAAGTAGACCTCCGATCGAAGCTTACCCCTTCCGCCTGACAGGCGGAGGGGGCGAAGGGAAAACATGCGCATCAAAAGCGTCCAGGCCTGGTGGGTTCGTATCCCGATCGAAGTCGCAAAGCAGCATCGCAGCGACTTCGGTCAGGTGACGACGTTCGACGCCGCCATTCTGCGGATCGAGACCGACGACGGCCTGGTCGGTTGGGGCGAAGGCAAGAACGCCGCCGGCAGCGCCGGCAGCTATGGCGCGCTCGTCCATATGCTCAACCACGAGATCGGCCCGCGGCTCATCGGCCGCGATCCGGCCGACATCGGCATCATCTGGGAAATGCTCTATAACGGCGTGCGGCATGAGACGGCGGCGCATGCCGGCCATGCCATGCCGCGGTTGGCGCGACGCGGCATGAGCGTGGCGGCGATCAGCGCCATCGACATCGCGCTCTGGGACATTCTTGGCAAATCGCTCGGGCAGCCGGTGTGGCGGCTGCTCGGCGGCCGCAAGGTCGAGCGCATGCAGGCCTATGCCTCGGGCGGCTGGGCCTCCACTGAGGCCATTGGCGAGCAGTTGAAATCGTACATCGCCAAAGGCGGCTTCAAAGCGCTGAAGATGCGCGTCGGCGCCATGGACGGCGCCCCGCATGTTTCGGCCGCGCGCGTGCGTGCCGCAAGGCAGGCGATCGGGCCGGATGTCGAACTGATGGTCGACGCGCACGGCACCTACACCGTCGCCGAGGCCAAGCGCTTCATCAAACTCACCGCCGATCTCGACCTTGCCTGGTTTGAGGAACCGGTGATCGCCGACGACAAATCGGGCATGGCCGAAGTGCGCGCCTCGGGCTCGACGCCGATCGCCACCGGCGAAAGCGAGGCGACGCGCTACGCCTTCCGCGATCTGGCGGTGCTGAAATCGGCCGACATCTTCCAGCCGGATCCGGCCTTCTGCGGCGGCATCAGCGAGGCGATGAAGATCGGCACCATCGCCAGCGCCTTCAACCTGCGCTTCGCGCCGCATTTATGGGCTGGCGCGCCTTGCTTCTTTGCCGGGCTGCATGTGTGTGCCGCCTCGCCCGCCAGCTTCATCATCGAATACTCGCTCGGCGCCAATCCGATGATCCACGACCTTGTCGAGGAGACTGTCGAAGCGAAGAACGGTATGATAGCGATCCCTGAAAAGCCTGGATTGGGATTCACCATCTCCGAGCGATTCCTGGAGGCGCACGCGCAACGTATTTGACGATGAAAGAAAAAAACCTTCTCGCGGAACTTGCCGCCTATCTCTTCTCCAACTCGGACAAGGAGTCCGGCCGCACGCCGTCGGAGCGCGAGCTGGCGGAGCATTTCGGCGTCAGCCGCGGCCAGATCCGCGAAGCGCTTGCCATCCTCGAGGCCATGCGCATCGTCGAGCGGCGCGCCAAATCCGGCATCTATATCGACACCAAGCAGGCGAGCGTCGAGGCGCTGGCCCTGTTCGCACGCGCCGGCCTGCCGCTCGATCCGGTGCAGATCTACGAAACCGTCGAGCTGCGCAAGATCCACGAGATCAAGGCGGCCGAGCTTGCCTGCTCGCGCGCTACGGAAGAGAATTTCGAACGGCTGCGCGAGATCCTGAAGGCTTCGGAAGAGCGCATCGCCGCCGGCGAAGGTCTCGCCAAGGAGGACCGCGAGTTCCACCTCGAGATCGTGCGCGCGACCAAGAACAGCGTCTTTCACAACATCTGCAGCGTCTATTACCTGATGGGCGAGCAGCGCCTGCCGATCTATTTCAACGACCCCGAACGCAGCGTGCGCTCGCATGCCGAGCACATCCAGATCTACGAGGCGCTGCTGCGCCGCGACGGCAATCTCGCCCAGGCGTTGATGAATGCCCACTTGCAGGGCGCCGAGAGCTATTGGAAGGGGATCATCGAAGGCCGCGGAATGGAGCCGAAAGGCGCGGCGCTCGAAAAGGCCTGAGCATTTCGTCCAAAAGTGCGTAGCGGTTTTGGGAAAACGACATGCGCAAAAAACAAGGAGACTAAGCGGGCCGCCTGAACCCTTTCAGCGCGACGCGCTTGGGGGCATTTCGCAGCCAGGCGGGGTCGCCTGGCGTCGCGGAAATGCGGCTAAGACATACGGGGCTCATGCGCAAGATTCTGTCCACGCACCAACTGCACCCTCGCGCCACGGCCATGCTGGCCGGCGCCGGGCGGCTTGCAATCGCTTCGGCGCTCGATCCCAACACGCTGACCGCCGAGGCCCGGGACGCCGACATCGTCATCGTGCGCGCGCCGCTGCCGCCGGAGCTGTTCGCGGGCGCTGCGAGCCTGCGCGCGGCGATCCGGCACGGTGCCGGACTGGACATGATCCCGGTCGAAGCCGCGACCGCCGCCGGCGTGCTGGTCGCCAACGTGCCTGCGGTCAATGCCCGCTCGGTCGCCGAGCATGTAATGTTCGCGGCACTCGCGCTCTCGCGGCGCTTCCGCATCATGGACCGCGACCTGCGCGCCAAGGGCTGGCTTACCGGGCGCGAGCATGCCAATTCGACCAGCGAGCTTGCCGGCAAGACGATCGGCATTGTCGGCCTCGGCGCGGTCGGCCAGGCCGTCGGCCATATCGCCGCCCATGGCTTCGACCTCAATGTCGTGGCGACCACGCGCAGCCTGCGCCCGGCGCCCGAGCGCGTCGGCTTCCTGTCGATCGACGCGCTGGTCGAGCAGAGCGACATCATCGTGCTCTGCTGCCCGCTGACGGAGGAAACGCGCGGCCTGATTAGCCGCGAGCGCATCGCCCGCATGAAGCCCAACGCGCTGCTGATCAATGTCTCGCGCGGCCCGGTGGTCGACGATGAGGCGCTGATAGATGCGTTGCGGAGGGGCCGTATCGGCGGCGCCGCCCTGGACGTCTTTGCCACGCAGCCGCTGCCGTCGAACCATCCCTATTTCGGCTTCGACAATGTCATCGTCACCCCGCATATGGCCGGCATCACCGAGGAATCGATGATGCGCATGGGCGTCGGCGCGGCGAGCGAGGCGTTGCTGGTGCTGGCCGGCAAGCTGCCGGTCAACTTGCGCAATGCGGAAGTCATCGAGCATTACCGGCGACGCTTTCCGGCCGACGATTAGCTCCAGGCGACCATCGCGACGGTGCAGACCTGAGATTCCGGCGGGACAGCGTTTCCCGATCTGCATCCTGATGGCGTGCGCAGTTAACGGCAAAGCAATGCCTCCACCGCGGCGGCAATCGCTAGCAAACGACGATCAAGCCCATGCCTGCCCACCAGCATCAATCCAGCCGGCAGCTTCGTGCCGGGCATCGGTAGCGAGATCGCGCAAAGGCCGAACTGATTGGCGACCTGCGTGTTGCGCAAGAGCAGCCCTTCCGTCTTGTCGCGCAGTGCTTCGTCGCCGGCCGTGGCGGCAATCGACGGCGCGACCATCGGCACGGTCGGCAGTGCCAGCACATCGATCGTCTCCAGCCGTTCCGCCATGGCGGCCACGAGTTCTCCACGACGGCGGATCGTGCGGATATAGGCTGAGGCGGGAACGGCCAGCGCGCGCGACAATGGCCCGGTGACATGTGGGTCGACCGGCACGGGCGCGCCGGTCGCCAGCCAATCGGCATGAACCTCGGCACCTTCCATGGATGCGATGGTACCGCGCCTGGTTGCCGCGCGCATCTCGGCGATGAGATCGTCGATCGACAAATCGGTGGCGCGGGCGCCGGCCTGCCCGATCCTGTCGATGCAGCCCTCGAAAGCTCCGGTGACCTCGGCTTGCATCTCGCCGAACAGCACGCCGCGTGGAATGCCGATGCGCAGACCGGCGAGCGAGGCCGGCTGAAGAGCAGCCGGATCTTCTCCGGCCATGACCGCATCGGCGGTCGCGCAATCGGCAACGCTGCGGGCAAGCGGACCGATCGAATCCAGCGTCATCGACAGCGGGAAGGCACCCGTTAAAGGCACGCGTCCCGCCGTCGGCTTGAAGCCGACGACACCGTTGAGCGAGGCCGGGATGCGCACCGAGCCGCCGGTGTCCGAACCGATCGAGATGTCGCTTGTGCCCTCGCCGACCGCAACGCCCGCTCCCGATGACGAGCCGCCCGGGATCAGGCTGGCATCAACCACATTGCCCGGCGTGCCGTAATGCGGATTGTCGCCGATCGAGGTGAAGGCGAACTCGGTCATGTTGGTCTTGCCGAGGATGACGGCGCCCGCCTGTCGCAACCTTTGCACGATTATTGCGTCCCGCGTCGCCGGTGCGCCGCCGGCGTGGATCAGCGACCCGGCCGCCGTCGGCTCGCCGGCGACGTCGAACAGATCCTTGATCGAGACGATCGAGCCGTCGAGCGGCCCCAGGCTCACACCGGCTTTCCGGCGGGCATCGGACGCGGCGGCGGCGGCCCGCGCGGCCTCGGTATAGAGCTTGGTGTAGACCTTCTCGTCGGCGGCGCGATTGGCAAGACGTGACAGGATGATTTCGAGACGGTCGCGGATGGATTGCATGTCGATGTCGGACTCCGCAAGGATGCAACGTCTTTAATGCAATTCCAGGAAAAGTGTGGAGCGGTTTTCCGTCCGGAATTGCTCAGAAACGAAGACTTTGGGGTGGCTAAGCCGGCGCCGAGAGATAAACCGGCAGGCGTGCTTTTGCATCCTGCCAGCGATAGGAAGTTGCTGATGCTGTACAAAGGCAGCTGCCACTGCGGCAAGGTGGCGTTCGAGGTCAAGGGTGAGATTGGCGGCGCGGTGCGTTGCAACTGCTCGATCTGCTCACGCAAGGGCGCGCTGTTATGGGCCGTGCAGCATGAGAAGCTCAATCTGGTCGCCTGGGGCGACGACCTCGGCCGCTACACCTTCGGCAAAGGCTCGATCGCGCATCGCTTCTGCCGGACCTGCGGCATGCATCCGTTTGCCGAAGATGTCGGCCAGGGCAACGAACGGTCGGCCTATATCAATATCAACTGCCTGGACGGCGTCGACCTCACGACCATCGAAGTCTTCGAGTTCGACGGACGCTCCGCCTGTAGCCGCAGACAGCAAGTCGTGTCGGCCATCACGACGACATCGGCCCAGCGCGCCTGAGAGCCGCCGGGCCGATGCTTGAAAGGGCGACCGGATTTGCCTACTCAGCCTGCCTCGGTCCCATGGCGAAAGCCACCAGCGCCGCGAGCAAGGTCGCCACGCCGCTGTAGGCGAAGGCGGTGGCGACACCGGCATGATCGACCAGGAGGCCGCCTACGATGGCGCCGAGCGCGATCGCCACCTGGAAGGTCGCGACCATCAGGCCGCCGGCGCTCTCGGCCTGGTCGGGCGCGGCGCGCACCAGCCAGGTCTGCAGGCCGACCGGCACGGCGCCGAAGGCAAAGCCCCAGGCGGTGACGGCGACCGCCGCGGTTATCGGTGAGGCGCCAAGCACAAGCAGCGCCAGCGCCGACAAGGCGATCAGCAGCGGCGCCAGGCCGACGGCCATCTTGAGATTGCGCTCGGCCAGGAACGCGCCGGCGAAATTGCCGAAGAAGCCGCCGATGCCATAGGCGAGCAGCACCAGCGAGATGGTCTCGATCGGCATCACTGGGACTGTCTCCAGGAATGGTCGCACATAGGTGAAGCCGGCAAACTGTCCGGACGCAACCAGCAGCACCACAAGCAGGGCGACGCGGATCATCGGCCGCTTCAGCACCTCGACCAGTGTGCGGAAGCTTGCCACACCGGCTGGCGGCAGGCTGGGAAGCGTGGCGAGCTGCACCAGCAGCGCCAGCGCGCCGACGACCGCCGCGATCATGAAGGCGGTGCGCCAGCCCCAGATATCGCCGACATAGGCGCCGACGGGCGCAGCGGTGACGGTGGCGACCGAGACGCCGGTCAGGATGATCGACATGGCGCGCGGCATCAGCCGCATCGGCACAAGCCGCAGCGCCATGGCGGCCGACATCGACCAGAAACCGCCAAGCGCGACGCCCAGCACGACGCGGGCGAGAAGCAGCATGGTGAGCGAGGACGCGAAGGCGGCGACGAGGTTGGAGGCGATCAGGAGCACGGAGAGTATCCACATCACCAGCCGGCGGTCGAGCCGCTTGGTGATGATCGCCATGGTCGGTGCGGCGATCGCGCCGACCACGGCCGTCGCCGTCACCGCCTGGCCGGCGGCGCCCTCGCTGACGCCGAGGTCCTGCGCCAGTCGCGTTAGCAGGCTGGCAGGCAGGAATTCGGCGGTTACCAGGCCGAAAACGCCGAGCGCCAGCGACACCACCGCGCCCCACGCCGGCTCTGTTCGTTCCTCCGGTTCGGTTCTGTCGAGAACGGCGGCGTCGATGGCGCCCGTTGCGGGTTCGGTCATGGCAAATTCTCCGATCTGTCTATGGCGCCACCTAGGGATGACCAGCTCGGGCTCCACCCGTTACATGCCTGGCGGGCGGCTCGGTCGGTTCGATCTGGTTGCGGCGCAACATTTGGCTGCAATGCAACATAGGGAGTGACGGACTGGAGTTTCCATGCTAGAAACGCCGAAATGAATTACAATTCGTCCAAAACAATTCTACAGGCTTCCGGCGACCCGCTGACTGATATGCTGCGCGGCTTGCGCCTCGATGGCGTCGATTACGGCCGCTGCGTGCTGGGGGAACCCTGGGCTGTTTCCTTTCCCGCGCAGAAGGCGGCGCGGTTCCATTTCATTGGACAGCAAGGCTGCTGGCTGTTTACGCCGGCGAAGGAATGGACCCAACTCTCCGTTGGCGACGCGCTGCTGATCCCGCGCGGCGACGAGCATGTGCTGGCGAGCGCGCCCGGCGTGCCGCCCGTGCCGATCGGCCGCTACACCATCGAGCCTGTGTGCGAGAACATCTACGACGTCTCCAATGGCTGCGACGGCTGCAAGACCCTGCTGTTTTGCGGCTCGATGCATTTCAACCTCGACGGCTCGCATCCGCTGCTGGAGATGATGCCCGACCTGATGCAGGCGCGTAAGCTCATGGCGAATGCGCCCGGCATCCAGCATCTGCTCGACGCGATGGCCGGCGAGGTGACGATGGACCGTGTCGGCTCCGGCGGCATCCTCGCGCGCCTGGCCGACGTGCTCGCCGCCACCATCATCCGCTCCTGGGTGGAAAATGGCTGCGGTGACGCCACCGGATGGATCGCCGCCGTGCGCAATCCGGATATCGGCAAGGTGCTCGCCGCCATTCACCTGCAGCCGGAGCGCGACTGGACGGTCGAGGCGCTGGCCAGGATGATGGGCGCCTCGCGCTCCGCCTTTGCGCAGCGCTTCGCCACCGTGGTAGGCGAGACGCCGGCTAAATATGTGCTGCGCGTGCGCATGCATCAGGCGCGGCAATGGCTTACCCGCGACGGCATGCGGGTTTCGGTGGCGGCATCGAGATTGGGTTACGATTCGGAAGCCTCCTTCAGCCGCGCCTTCAAGCGGGTGATGAACGTGGCACCGAGCCATTTCCGCAACGCCGCTGGTGCCGAGGAGCAATCCTGACATCCAGCGGGCAGCCGCTGCCCGCTGGATGAATTGCCAAATCTTTTGGACGACGCGCCATTCCCCGCCGACTGCAGCCGCCTAAGCTGGCTGGCGGAGGAAACCGCCATGTCCAATCATCTCGCATCGCTTGCGCTTGTCGCGGCCGCCATGTTGCCGGGCCGGGCTTTCGCGCTCGAAGACAGTTACTTGCCCGCCGACAAGATCCCTTACGCCGTCGAAGCCACAGGCCAGCCGCAGCGCCTTGGTCCGCTATGGGGCGAACGGGCAAAAGGGCCGGCCGGCACGCTGCTGAAAGTTCCAGGCAACTGGCGCGCGCCCGTCCATGCCCACACCGCCGATTACCGCGCCGTGGTCATCAAGGGTCTCTGGGCACACTGGCAGATGCAGGGCGGCGAAGCGACCAAGACCGAGTTGCCGCCGGGCTCCTATTGGACGCAGAAGGCCGACGAAATGCATGACGATGCCTGCTTGTCGGACACCGAATGCGTGATCCTTTTGATCAACGACACCCCCTACGAGACTTACCTGCCGAAATAGGTGCAGGCCGACAGCAAACAGCCGGGAAGCCGGACCGCTATCCGGCGTGCTGCAGGCTGACGCCGCTGCCCTTGTCGAACATCACCACCTTGTCGGGGTTCCAGGCAAAGCGCACCGCCTGTTCGATCGCGACATCGGTCCTGGCCGGCACGGTGGCCCGCAGCATCGTGTCGCCGACCCTGAGCGTCAGGATTTTCTCCACGCCGTGGTTCTCGACATCGTGGACGCGCGCTTCCACCGGCGCGCCGCTCTCCAGGTAGACATCCTCCGGACGGATGCCGAAGACGAGCGGGCGACCGTCGGTCGCGCCACTCGTCTTGGCTCCCCCTGAGAGCGGCAGCTCGAAATTCATCGGCGCCATCACCGCGCGGTCGTCGACCAGCTTGCCGTCGATGAGGTTCATCGGCGGCGAGCCGACGAAGCTCGCGACATAGGTGTCGCGCGGATTGTTGTAGATATCCTGCGGCGTGCCGGTCTGGACGATGCGTCCGTGGTTGAGCACGCCCACCTTGTCGCCCATCGACATCGCCTCGATCTGATCGTGGGTGACGAACAGGAAGGTGGCGCCGAGCTGCATCTGCAGGTTCTTCAGCTCCGTGCGTAGCGCCTCGCGCAGCTTGGCGTCCAGCGCCGACAGCGGCTCGTCCATCAGGAACACGCGCGGCTTGCGCACGATGGCGCGGCCGATCGAGACGCGCTGCATCTCGCCGCCGGAAAGCCGGTCGGTCTTTCGGTCGAGCAGATGCTCGATACGAAGCGTGCGGGCGGCGCGCGCGACACGGTCCTTGATCTCGGCATCCGGCAGCCGGCGGATCTTCGGCTTCAGCGGGAATTCGAGATTCTCGCGCACCGTATAGCGCGGATAGAGCGAATATTGCTGCAGCACCAGCGCCACGTCGCGCTCCGCCGCGCCCCAGCCGGCGACGTCGACGCCATCGATGAAGACCTGGCCCTCGGTCGGCTTCTCAAGCCCCGCAATCAATCGCAATGCCGTCGTCTTGCCGGCGCCGGTTTCGCCGAGCAGCACGAAGAATTCGCCGTCGGCGATGTCGAGGTTGAGGCCGCTCAGCGCGGTGTGGCCGCCGAACTTCTTGGTGATGTTCTTGAGTTCGATATGGGCCATTACAGCCTTACTCCGAGAGACTTGCCGCTTGCCGTGTCGAAGAAATGCGCCTGCTCCGGGTCGATGCGAACATGGACCTTCTCGCCGGGACCCGAAACGTAACCGGCCTTGGTGCGCGCGCGCATCATCTTGGAGCCGACCTTGAGGTCGACAATGTCGAATGACCCCAGCGGCTCGATGATGTTCGCCTCGACCGGCATGTAGCCCGGCGCCGCATCGTGCCGGACGAGCACGCCCTCCGGGCGGATGCCGAGCGTCAGGCCGCCATTGGCTGCATGCCCGTTGAGCTTGGACAGGAGTTGGGACGGGAACTCGAAGCCGGCCGGCGCGCCGCCGACGGTTACGGAGGCGGCACCGGCCTGATCCGCAACGCTGGCCTCGGCGATGTTCATCACCGGGCTGCCGACGAATTGCGCCACAAACAAATTCGCCGGATGCGAATAGACGTCGTCCGGCGTGCCGACCTGCTGGATGAAGCCTTCATGCATGATGACGATGCGGTCGGCCAGACTCATGGCCTCGATCTGGTCGTGGGTGACGTAGATCGTCGTCGAGCCCTGCTTGACGTGCAGGCGCTTGATCTCGGCCCGCATCTCCTCGCGCAGCTTGGCATCCAGCGCGCCGATCGGCTCGTCCATCAGCATCGCCTTCGGCCGCCGCACCAGCGCGCGGCCGATCGCCACCCGTTGCATGTCGCCGCCCGAAAGCGCCGACGGCCTCTTGTCGAGGAGATCGGTGATCTGCAGCGTCTTGGCGACCGAGCGCACCTCGGTGTCGATCTCGCTCCTGCTCTTGCGGGTCGCGCGCAGCGGGAAGGCGATGTTCTCGTAGACGTTCATGTGCGGATAGAGCGAGAACGACTGGAAGACCATGGCGATGTCGCGGTCGGCCGCCTTGAGATGCTGCACCGGCTTGCCGTCGATCAGGATGTCGCCCTGGTCGATGGTTTCCAAACCGGCGATGGCGCGCAGAGTCGTCGTCTTGCCGCAGCCCGACTGTCCGAGCAGCACGATGAACTCGTTGTCGTCGATATTGAGGTTCAGGTCGTTGATGACCTGGACGGCGCCGAAGAATTTCTGAACGCCGCGAAGCTCGATCTGGGTCAATGCTGTGCCCCCGCGTTGCGCGCCTGTTCGCCCGCTCCGTGCCCTGTTCTTGCTCCTTCCTCCCGCGGGATCTTGGATGTGACATTGAAGCCGATCAGGCCGATCAGGATGATCGTCACGCCATAGCTATGCAGCAACATGCTCCATGGTTGGCAAAGCGCGACGATGCCAAGCACCATCAGCACCTGCGACCCGGGTTCCAGATATTTCTGATTGACGGCGCGGAAGCTCATTTGCGGATCGCTCCGAAAGACATGCCGCGCAGCAGATGGTTGCGGAGCAGGAAAGTGAAGATCGCAACCGGCAGCAGGAACAGGAAGGTGCCGGCGGCGATGACGGTCCAGTCGGTTAGGCCCGAACCGACCTGCGCCGGAATGAATGGCGGCGCGGTCTGCGCGTTGCGGCTGGTCAGCATCAGCGCGAATGCATATTCGTTCCACGCAGTGATGAAACAGAACACAGCGGTGGCGGCGATGCCCGTGGCGGCCTCCGGCAACACGATCTTGAAGAAGGCCTCCATGCGCGTATAGCCATCGACGAGCGCCGCCTCCTCGTACTCCTTCGGGATTTCGTCGATGAAGCCCTTCATCAGCCAGACAGAGAAGGAGAGGTTGAAGGCAGTGTAGAGGATGATCAGGCCGATGTGGGAGTCATTGAGGCCTGCCGCCCGGTACATCAGGAACATCGGGATAGCGACCACCACCGGCGGCAGCATCCGCGTCGACAGGATGAAGAAGAGCAGGTCCGCCTCACCCTTCACCCGGAAGCGGGAGAAGCCATAGGCGGTCAGTGTGCCCATGCTGACGGCCAGAAGCGTGCTGCTGATGGCGATGATCAGGCTGTTCACGAAACGATTGGGATAGGGCGACAACTGCGGACTGTTGCCGACCTTCAGGATGCGCTCGCCGCCATCATAGACCGCCTTCTCCCACCATGGCGAAGCGGCGTAGGTTTCGGGGTCGACCGGCTTGGTCTGCTGGACCCGCTTGGTGAACAGCTTGACGAACGCCGTCAGTTCCGGCTGGAACAGGACTGTCGGCGGCACGGTGGTGGCCAGCGCGCGCGGCTTGAAAGCTGTCGAAGCTATCCAGTAGATCGGCGCGAGGAAGATGATCGTCACCACGAGGACGGCGACGATGGCGAGGCGGTTAAGCGCCACCTCGCCGCTGGTGCGGACTGCGGCCATCTCAGCGCTCCTTCACCTTGTTGAGGTATTTCACGTAGATGTTGGTGATGGCCAGCACCATGATCAGAACGATGTAGGCGAGCGCCGACGACCTGCCTGTGTCCCATTGCTGGAAGGCAAGCCGGTAAAGCTTGATCGCGATCAATTCGGTGGTCGGCTGCACGCTCAGCACATAGGCAAGATCGAAGGTCTTGAAGGCTTCCATGGTTCGGAAGATGACCGCGATCATCAAGATCGGCGCGACCAACGGCAGGGTTATGCGCGTGAAAGTGTACCAGCGGCCAGCGCGGTCGATCGCGGCTGCCTCGTAGAGGTGCTTCGGAACCGCCGAAAGGCCAGCGAGCGAAAGCAGCATCACGAAGGGCGACCACATCCAGATATCGGTGATCGCGACCGCGTAGAGCGCGGTATCGGCGTTGGACAACAAACCGAAGTTGCGCAGGCCGAAGATGTAGTTGATCGGCCCCCAGGACGGGCTGTAGAGAAGTTGCCAGAAAAGCCCCACCACCGCCGCCGATAACATCATCGGCAGAAGCAGCAGTGTCGTGAGCAGCCCCTTGAAGGGGAAGTCCCTGTTGAGCAGAAGCGCAATCCCGAAGCCGATGATCATCTGTCCGCCGACTGAGACGATCACGTATTTGGCGGTGATGACGAAATTGGTCCAGACGCGCTCATCACCGAGCAAGTCGCGGTAATTCTGCAAACCCACGAAACTCCATGTCGAGTTGCGGTTCGCGGCGAAGTCGGTGAACGAGTAACCAAGAGAATAAATCAGCGGGAAAATGTTGAAAACGATCAGAAACAGAACCGTCGGGATGATGAAAACATTACGGATGGTAAGATCGCTCCAACCCCGCTTGGCGGCGCGCGACTGCGGGTCGAGCGTGTTCAGAACCGAAATTGCCAAAGCGTCCTCCAGATATTCTTCCAAAATTTCGAGGGAAGGTTTCCACCTCCCCTCGAAAACCGGTCATGCGGACCCTAGTGAACGGGCCGGTTGTACTTTTTGAAGGTCGCGGTCCAGTCCTTGATGACGCCATTCAAGGCTTCCTCGGCCGTGCCCTTGTTGTTGACGACGAAGGGATAGACGTTGTCGTTGAACTGGGTCAGCAGTTCGGCATATTCCGGCGGCGTCCAGAAGTCCCGGACGATCTTCATGGAATCGTAGAAGGCCTTGTTATACGGCGTGGCATTCTGGAACTCGGCGGATTCAAGCACTGCTTTCGAGCAGGTGTAACCGCCGAGCTTGGCCCACTTCTTCTGGGTCTCGTCCTTGATGAACCATTCGAGGAACTTCATCGCCTCATCCTGCTTCTTGGAGTAGGAAACGATGGAAATGCCTTGGCCGCCCAGCGCGGCCACATGGACCCCCGATGGGCCGGGAGGATTGGCGAAGAACCCCGTATTGGCGGCGTGCGGATTGGTCGCCGGATTGGCCAACGCCGGGAAGAAAGCAAAGAAGTTCATGCTCATTGCCGCCAGCCCCGAGGTGATCGCCTGATTGTTCTCGAGGAAGAAGGCCTTGTTCCAGCCGGGAGGAGTGAATTTGAACAGGTCGTGATAGGCTTGCAGGCCTTCGATCGACTCCTTCGAATTCACCACGCCGTTGATCTTGTAGGTATCGTATTCGCCGAGGCTCCCGCCATAGGCGAAGATCGTCTGCTCGGTCCCCATCGCCACCGCGTCGTAGGAATTGTCGGTGTAGAGAGCAATGCCGTAGCGGTTCTGATCCGGCCGGGTGAAGAACTCGGCGATGTCGTGAAGCGCTTTCTGGTCCTTCGGAACATCAAGTTCGTAGCCGTATTTGGCCTTGAACGCTTCCTTTTCCTTGGGATCCTCGAACCAGTCCTTGCGATAGGCCCAGCCGTTGACGTCGCCTTCGAGCGGGATCGCCCAGAATTTATTGCTCTTCAGCGGATACTCGCCATAGGCAAGGGTCGCCGGCAGGAAAACGTCCTTGAGCTTATGCTTGTTGAAGAAGTCGGTAAGGTTGACCCAGTGTCCTTGCTCGGACCCGACGCCCAGCCACTGGGAGTCGCCGACGATCAGGTCGTAGGCATCGCCGTGAGCATTCAGCTCGGCGAAGGTCTTGGTCTGGAAATCGGGCCAGGGCGTGGTTTCGATTGTAACCTTCACGCCGGTTTCGGCCGTGTAGTCGTTGACGAGTTCCTGCAGATAGTTCGCCGGATCCCATTCCGCCCAGAAGATGGTGAGTTCCTTGTCCTGCGCGCGGACGGATGTCCCGCAGGCAAGCGCCAGCCCGATACCAGCAATCACGCTGGTCACAATCTTGCGCATAGTTTTCCTCCCTTGTGCGCATTCTACCGTATCATGCGAGCCGGCGGCGAAGCCGGCCCTGGTAGTTCCTCCAGTGATGGCCATCTCTCCGGTTCCAGGCCTCCTCGCCTTGCCGGAAATGGATCGCAGCCTTCACTCTTGAACCGCTTAATCGGTCTTGATCTGGTATTACCAATTCAAGCTTGGCGTCAAGCGCTTTCTTGAGGCACCGGCAACAGCCAGACAAGCCGAACATTACGATATCTGTCTGTTTTCTCTTGCTTTTCCTACTCATTGATACGTGGTCCCCTTGTCATGAAGGGCCCACCAGAATTGACATTCAAAACTGCCTCCACAATCTGGTCGAACCAGATTTAGCCGGTTGTCGCCTTCGACGCCGCCGACATTCCTGCTGATTTAGCCTCCGATTCCGCCATTGCGGCGCACACCAGCGCGCCCGCCGCCCATTGCGCCACGGACATCATCTCGGCGCTGTCCAGCCCCCAGATGTCCTTCAGCACGGTGACCACCTCGACGCCGAACATCAGCGACAGCGCCTGGGCCAGGCGATTGAACTGGCGCGGCTTCAAGCGGCCCTTGAGCGGCGCGATCGCATCCTTCAGCAAGTCGACGCGGTGGCCGCGCGTGAAAGCCGGCTCGGATCCGAGCGTACCCGCCTCGCGCCGCGCCCATTGGTCGAGGGAGAGTTTCAGCGCCGCCTTGAACGTCGCTTCGAAGGCTTCGATGCGCGGCATCGCGGTGGCGAACAGATCCGCCACGCGCCGCTCGGCATCGTTGGATGCGGACTTCCAGGTGAGGATCGGGCCGAGCCCTTCATCGACCACGGCCTGCACCAGCGCCGCCTGGCTGGGGAAATAGCGGTAGGCGGTCGCGCGGGACACCCCAGCCGCCTCCGCGACCTCGCTGACCGAAGGGGTCATGCCGGACTGCATCAGCCTTGTCGCCGTTTCCAGCATCAGTCGCCTGGTGCGGGCGCGCGGCCCCTTCTCGATGACCGGCGCCTGGACGGCCTCATCATTGGCGGCGGCTTGTTGACGTGAGACATCCATATCAATACGATACGCGCGTCTCAAAAATTTGCAATGGCGCAATGCCGGGCAACAATGGGGTCCCCACCAGCGACGAGGCTTTTGCCGAGGAGCTTAAGGGCGGTGCAAAAAGGCGGGCGGCAATGCCGAACATGCCGGATGACGGGGAACCGCGGATGAAGCGCATCTATGTGGTCGGCACCGCCGACACCAAAGGTGAGGAACTCGCCTTCCTGGCCGAGGCTGTCGCCAAGGCCGGCGGCGTGGTCGCTCGTGTCGACATCGGCACCCGCGCCGCGACGGTCCCGGTCGATATCGCTGCCAGCGAGGTCGCCGAACACCATGCGAACGGAGCCGGCGCCGTTCTCGGCATCGATGATCGCGGCACCGCCGTTGCTGCAATGGGCGCCGCCTTCGCCAATTTCATGCGGTCGCGTGATGACATCGCCGGCGTGATCGGCATCGGCGGTGGCGGCGGCACCTCGATCGCCACCGCCGGCATGCGCGCGCTGCCGCTCGGCCTGCCGAAGATCATGGTCTCCACCCTCGCATCGGGCGATACCGCGCCTTACGTCGACGTCTCCGACATCATCATGATGCCGTCGGTGACGGACATGGCCGGGCTCAACCGGCTGTCGCGCGTCGTGCTGCACAATGCCGCCCAGGCGATCGCAGGCATGGCGGCGAAGCCCGCATCGGCCCCTGCCGGCAAGCCGGCGCTCGGGCTGACCATGTTTGGCGTCACCACGCCCTGCGTGACGGCGATCGTCGACCAATTGCGCGCCGACTATGACTGCATGGTGTTCCACGCCACCGGCACCGGCGGCCGCTCGATGGAGAAGCTTGCCGATTCGGGCCTGCTTGCCGGCGTCCTCGACATCACCACCACCGAGGTCTGCGATTTGCTGTTCGGCGGCGTGCTGCCCGCGACCGAGGATCGTTTCGGCGCCATCGCACGCACGAAGCTGCCTTATGTCGGCTCGGTCGGCGCGCTCGACATGGTGAACTTCTGGGCGCCGCCGACGATCCCCGAGCGCTATCGCGGCCGTCTCTTCTACGAGCACAATTCCAACGTCACGCTGATGCGCACCACGGTCGACGAATGCCGCCGGATCGGCGAATGGATCGGCGGTCGCCTCGCCCGATGCGAG
This sequence comes from Mesorhizobium sp. Arg314, assembly GCF_053714275.1. Classification (NCBI taxonomy): domain Bacteria; kingdom Pseudomonadati; phylum Pseudomonadota; class Alphaproteobacteria; order Hyphomicrobiales; family Phyllobacteriaceae; genus Mesorhizobium; species Mesorhizobium sp. Arg314. The sequence goes on from NZ_JBSKBP010000026.1 coordinate 63,520, forward strand.
GGCCCGGTACGCTTCCTGATCCCGGAAAAGGGCGTCTCGGCGCTCGATATCGAGGGTGGCGCCTTCTTCGACGCGGAGGCCGATCGAGTGCTGTTCGACGCGATCGAGCGCACGATCAAGCCGACGAAGAACCGCACGGTGACGCGCCTGCCGCTGCACATCAACGACCCTGCATTCGCCACGGCCGCGGCCGAGGCTTTCCTCGACTTCCCCAAGAGGTGAGACAGACAAGCATGGCCGCCATTCCGCGCAAGGAACTCCTCGAAAAATTCCGCAAGATGATCGCTGACGGCGTGCCGATCGTCGGCGGCGGCGCCGGCACCGGCCTGTCGGCCAAGGCCGAGGAAGCCGGCGGCATCGACCTGATCATCATCTACAATTCGGGCCGCTACCGCATGGCCGGACGCGGTTCGGCCGCCGGCCTGCTCGCCTATGGCAACGCCAACGAGATCGTCAAGGAAATGGCCTATGAGGTGCTGCCGGTGGTGAAGAAGACACCGGTGCTGGCCGGCGTCAACGGCACCGATCCGTTCGTCATCATGCCGCTGCTGCTGGCCGAGCTGAAGACGATGGGCTTTTCCGGCGTGCAGAATTTTCCAACCGTCGGGTTGTTCGACGGCACCATGCGCCAGAGCTTCGAGGAGACCGGGATGGGCTTCGGTCTCGAGGTCGACATGATCGCCGAGGCGCACAAGCTCGACCTCCTGACCACGCCCTACGTTTTCAATCCGGACGAGGCGCGCGCCATGACGACGGCCGGCGCCGACATCGTCGTTGCCCATATGGGCGTCACGACCGGCGGCTCGATCGGCGCCACCTCGGCGAAAACGCTCGACGCCTGCGTGAGGGAGATCGACGCCATTGCCGATGCCGCGCGCTCGGTGCGCAAGGACGTCATCCTGCTTTGCCATGGCGGGCCGATCTCGATGCCCGACGATGCGCGCTACATCCTCGAGCGCTGCGGGGGACTGCACGGCTTTTATGGCGCGAGCTCGATGGAGCGGCTGCCGGCCGAAGCGGCGATCGCCAGGCAGACGGCGGATTTCAAGGCGGTCGCGCCGGAGCATCGGACCCAAAAGCGGAAGCCGGTTTTGGGAAAATCCGATTCTCCGACAAAAACGAAAAGGAAGGGATGAGGCAATGGCCGACAGGGAGAAAGTGTTCGTCTACCCGCAGGACGTCAGCGCCTTCGGCTTCGACTGGGGCAGACTGGCCCTCACCGTTGCCCCGGAAGTGAACGGCTCGGAGCGCTTTTCCGGCGGCGTCGTCGACCTGCCGCCGGGCAAGGGGCATACCCGCCATAACCATCCGGGTGCCGAAGAGATCATCTTCGTCATCTCCGGCAATGGCGAGCAAATGGTCGAGGACGAGAAGGGCAATCCGGTGATTGCGAAAGTCGGTCCCGGATGCACCATCTACGTGCCGGAAAGCCGCTTCCATTCGACGCTCAACACCGGTGACCAGCCGATGCAGCTTTTCGTCGTCTATTCACCCGCCGGCCCGGAGCTCGTGCTACGCGACCTGCCGGATTTCAGGCTGCTGCCGCTGGGGCAGTGACGAACTTTCCTTCTCCCCGTTCCACGGGGAGAAGGTGCCCGAAGGGCGGATGAGGGGCAGAGCCGGCCTTCGGCTCTACGAAGCCCCGCCTCTGTTCCAGCCCCTGCCCCGATCGCCGAACATCACATAGCCGGCGTCGGTCACCGCGACGGTGTCTTCGAGCTTGATGAAGCCGCGTGTCGGGTGAAGCATGGTCGTCTCGACCGAGAGCACCATGTTCTTTTCCAGCGGCTTCGCCGCATAGGTTCCTTCATAGGCGACCGGATGGTTGGTCATCAGGAACGGCGCCTCATGCGTGATCAGCCCCATGCCGTGGGCGAAGAAATCCGTGTAGGCCGCGACCTTCGAAGCCTTCAACACGCTCTGCGCATGCGCGATCATGTCGCCGCCAAGCGTGCCGGCCTTGGCCTTGGAAAAGGCCGCCTGCTGCACGGTTTCGACCTCGGCCAAGAGATCCTCCAATTCGGCATCCGGCTCGCCAAGCACGCCCATACGGCAAAGGTCGCCGATATAGCCGTGATAATTGCCGCCGGAATCGATCGACATCACCTCGCCCTTCTTCCACGCCTGGCTTGAAGCGGCGCGGTTGTGGCTGGAGCCCAGCGTCAGCAGGCAATATTCGAAATGCGCGCCGCGATTGGTCTCCTCGCGCCTGAGCCGCTCGATGATGTCGGTCTTGCTCGTGCCTTCCCGCGCCCAGGCGATCGTTGCCAGCATGGAATCGGTGATGAGTTCGGAGGCGATGCGCAGCTGTTCCAGCTCGGCCTCCGTCTTGATGGCGCGCATGCGCTCCAGCATGTCGGTCGCGTCGATCAGCTTCGCATCCGGCAATGCCTTGCGGATCAGCATATAGGCGTCCGACGGCAGGAAGCCGGGTTCGATGCCGATGCGAGCCGCCGATTTGCCGATCTTTTGCAGATGCTCCACCGCAAGATTGGCGGCATCGAGCGTGCCCCAGCAGGCGGCATGCAGCGTCGGCGTCCAGAACGGATGGTTCTGGTGCTCGCCGCCTTCCATCTTGTTGCCGATATAGGCGGCATGTTCCGGCCCGCCCTTCTCGTAAAGGACAATCGGCAGGTAGCGGCTGTGGCCGATCGCATCCATCGCAGCGAAGAAGATGAACTTGTAGCCGCCGAGCAGATACTGCGTGTTGTGCTTTGAGGTGCCAAAGAGCACGTCGATGCCGGCCTCTTCCATCAGCCGGTCCACCCGCGCCTGGTCGAACGGAACGCTGCTGACCTCGGTTTTGCCCGGAGCAATGTTCATCTGCCTCTCCCTATTTTTCATCGGCCGCGAGGGCGCCGAACGTCATGATCTTTGGCTGTCGGCCAAATCTGCATCATTTTGGCCGGTCTGGTCCAGCCAGAACTGATCGCTTTGCGCTAAAGGCGCTCAACCATCTCAATCTTGACCCAGCTTCGCCAACATCTGGTCCTACCAGATGAGGATAGTATGCCTCTTTCGGCTAGCTGGTCCAGCGGACGAAAATTTCAAAGCCAAGCCATGATGCGCCAAATCCGTCTCTGGCGAAACCTTTGCCAAGGCCCATAATTACGAGATTGCCGCGCCTGCCACGGCGCGAAGAGGGGAGTTGAACGATGTCCGAATTGACGATTTCACGCCGCGGCCTCCTGGCCGGCTCGGCGTTGCTTCTGGCCTCGACCGCGCTGCCGACCATCGGTTTCGCGCAGACGCCCAAGAAGGGCGGCCGGCTGATCGTCGCCGCCGATTCCGAGCCGCGCAACCTCAACCCCGCGATCGTCGCCTCCAACGGTGTCTTCTTCATCTCGAGCAAGGTCGTCGAAACGCTGGCCGAGGCCTCCTTCGACGGCAAGGACGGGCTTGAGCCACGCCTGGCGCTTTCCTGGGAAGGTGCGGCCGACGGCCAGTCGGTGACCTTCAAATTGCGCGACGGCGTCAAATGGCATGACGGCAAGCCCTTCACCTCGGCCGACGTCGCCTTCTCGGCGCTGCAGGTCTGGAAGCCGCTGCAGAATCTCGGCCGCACCGTGTTCAAGGACCTGGAGGCCGTCGACACGCCGGACGAGCTGACGGCGGTCTTCAAATTCGCCAAGCCGACGCCGTTCCAGCTGATCCGCAACGCTCTGCCGGCGCTATCGAGTGTCGTGCCGAAGCATGTCTATGAGAACGGCAAGATCGAGGACAACCCGGCCAACAACGCCCCGGTCGGCACCGGGCCGTTCAAATTCGCCGAATACAAGGCCGGCCAGTATTACCGGCTGGCGAAGAACGATTCCTACTGGGGCAAGGACGAACCCTATCTCGACGAGATCGTCTACCAGGTGCTGCCGGACCGCACGTCGGCCGCAGCGGCGCTCGAAGCGGAAGAAATCCAGCTCGCCGCCTTCTCTGCCGTGCCGCTCGCCGACCTCGACCGCATCTCCAAGGTGCCCGGCCTGAAGGTCATCGCCAAGGGTTATGAGGGGCTGACCTACCAGCTCGTCGTCGAGATCAACCACCGCCGAAAGGAGCTCGCCGATCCGAAAGTACGGCAGGCGATCGCCCATGCCATCGACAAGGATTTCGTCGTCAAGACGATCTTCCTCGGCTACGCCGCGACCGCCACCGGCCCGGTGCCGAAGAACGATCCGCAATTCTACACCGCCGACGTGCCGACCTATCCCTTCGACGTCGCCAGGGCCAATGCGCTGCTGGACGAAGCCGGCTACAAGCGCGCCGACGACGGCAAGCGCTTTGCGCTGAAACTGCTGCCGGCGCCCTACTTCAACGAGACAAAACAGTTCGGCGACTATCTGCGCCAGGCCCTTGCCGCGATCGGCATCGACGCCGAGATCGTCAACAACGACTCTGCCGCGCACATCAAGGCCGTCTACACCGACCATGCCTTCGACCTTGCCGTCGGCCCGCCCGTGTTCCGCGGCGACCCGGCGATCTCGACCACCATCCTGGTGCAGAGCGGCATTCCCGACGGCGTGCCCTTCTCCAACCAAGGCGGTTACAAGAATGCCGAGCTGGACGCGCTGATCGCCAAGGCATCCGAGACGCTCGACACATCGGCCCGCACCGAACTCTACAAGGGGTTCCAGAGACAAGTCGCGGCCGACCTGCCGCTGATCAACGTCGCCGAATGGAGCTTCATTTCCGTCGCCCGCGATACGGTCGGTAATATCGCCAACAACCCGCGCTGGGCGGTGTCGAACTGGGCGGACACCTATTTGGAATCGTGACACACTCGCGCGGATGAGAGTTCGCGAAACAATGGTTACTTGGCCAGAGGCCGAGTTCCTTCACACCCCCCTCTGTCCTGCCGGACATCTCCCCCGCAAGGGGAGAGATCAGCAGCCTCTCTGTCCCGCCAATTCTGCAATGTTGGAGATTGGCGAAGCCGTCGATGACATCCAATCTCCCCCCTTGCGGGGGAGATGGCCGGCAGGCCAGAGGGGGGTGCTCAAGCTCGGCATTTCCTATAGTCGGCATACCTCCAACCCACCGAGGCGCGCATGACCCGTGCCCTCGCCCTCCTGCGCCGCCGTCTGGTCGGCAGCAACTTCATCCTGCTCATCGTCGTCATCGGCAGCTTCCTCTTGCTTGAAGCCGCCCCCGGTGACGCCGTCGACGCCTACATCGTCTCGACCGGCGGCGATGCCGGCATGATCGAACTGCTGCGCCATCGCTGGGGCCTGGACCAGTCGGAGCTGACGCGGCTAGCAAACTATCTCTGGGCGCTGCTGCACCTCGACCTCGGCCAGTCGGTCACCTTCTCGCGGCCGATCCGCGAAGTCATCCTCGAGCGCCTGCCGACGACGCTGATCCTGATGGGCAGTGCCACCGCGCTCTCCTTCGGCCTCGGCTCGACGCTCGGCATCTATGCCGGCGCAAGGCCCGGCAGCGTCCGCGATCGCTTCCTCTCGATCGGCTCGCTGGCGCTTTATGCCGTGCCCGGCTTCTGGCTCGGCCTGGTGCTCATCGTTGTCTTTGCCGTCGACCTCCGCTGGCTGCCGATCGGCGGCATCGAAACGATCGCGTCGGCCAAGACCGGGCTGGCGCGGGCCGCCGACATCGCCACCCATCTCGTGCTGCCGGTCTCGGCGCTCGGTTTCATCTATTTGGCGCTCTATCTGCGCATGACGCGCGCCGGCATGGCCGAGGCCTGGCGGCAGGATTTTGTCCTCGCCTCCCGCGCCAGGGGCCTGACGCGCCGCCGCATCGTGCTTGCCCATGTCGCCCGCAACGCGCTTCTGCCGTTGATCACCATGCTCGGCCTGCAATCGGCACAGATGCTGGGCGGCAGCGTCGTCATCGAGAGCGTCTTTGCCGTGCCGGGCCTCGGCCGGCTGGCGCAGGAAGCCGTCGCCGGACGCGATACGCCGCTGCTGCTCGGCATCATCCTCGCCAGCGCCGTTCTCGTCATCGTCATCAATCTCCTGGTTGATCTCGCCTACGCTTTCCTCGATCCGCGCGTCGGCGCCAGCGAGGCAAGCGCATGAGCCGCCTGCGCCGTTTCTTCCGCACGCCGGAAGCAAGCGCCGGAGCAGCAATCCTCGCCTTGCTCATCGTGATGGCGCTGGCGGCGCCGCTGCTGTTTCCCGGCGATCCGCAGGCGATCGCCGGTCCGGCGCTGCTGCCGCCGTTCCAGGACTGGTCGCTGCCGCTCGGCACCGACCGGCTCGGCCGCGACGTGCTGGCTGAGCTTTTCCACGGCGCACGCACCTCGCTCGCCGTCGGGCTGGCGGCTGCCGCCGCCGCGCTCCTCATCGGCGCCGTGGTCGGCACTTTAGCCGGCTTCGCTGGCGGACTGATCGACGAAGTGCTGATGCGCATCACCGATGCCTTCCAAACCGTTCCGAGCTTCCTGCTCGCGCTCGCCTTCGTCAGCATCGTCGGCCCCTCGCTTGGCGTCGTCGTCGCGGCCATCGCGCTCGGCGCCTGGACTGGACCGGCGCGGGTGGCGCGCGCGGAAGTCCTGTCGATCCGCGAACGCGACTATGTCGCCGGCGCCCGCGTCATCGGCATGCATCCGCTGGAGATCGCCTTTCGCGAGGTGCTGCCCAATGCCCTGCCGCCGGTGCTGGCGCTATCCTCTGTGATCGTGGCGGCGGCCATCCTCACCGAAGCCGCGCTTTCCTTCCTCGGTCTCGGCGACCCCAACCGCGTCACCTGGGGCGGCATGATCGCCGAAGGACGTACGGTGCTGCGCACCGCGCCGTTTCTGTCGATCGTTCCGGGCGTCGCGCTCGTGCTGACAGTGCTCGGCGTCTACCTCGCTGGCGAGGGTGTGGTTGAAAGCACCGCGGTCCGCAGGAGCCTGTCGTGACCGCGCTTCTCTCGATCCGCGATCTTGCGGTGCGGTATCGGCGTGACGGCGTCGAGGTAACGGCGCTCAAAGGTGTGAGTGTCGATGTCGAGGCCGGCGAGCGGTTAGCGATTATCGGCGAAAGCGGCTCGGGCAAGAGCACGCTGGCGTTGGCGATTGCGGGGTTGCTGGCGGGGGGTGCCAAGGTTGGTGGGACGATTGAGTGGTTCGGGGCGCATTTTCAAACGCCTCTTTCCGTCACACCCCCCTCTGGGGGTGCGAAGGATCGCCAGCCTCTGCACTTTCGGCCTATCGGCGGCCGCGATATCGGCTTCGTCTTCCAGGACCCCTCCTCCAGCCTCGACCCGGTCATGCCGGTCGGCAAGCAGATCGCCGAAGTCGTACGCACGCATCTCAACCTAGACTGGCGCGAAGCCTACGCGAAAGCCGCAACCCTCCTCGAACGCGTCCGCCTCCCTGACCCCGAAGCCACCCTCCGCGCCTACCCGCACCAGCTCTCCGGCGGCCAGAAGCAGCGCGTGGCCATTGCCGCCGCAATCGCCGCCGGGCCGAAGCTGCTCATCGCCGACGAGGCGACCAGCGCGCTCGACACCATCGTCCAGGCGGAGATTGTTTCCCTGATCCGACGGTTGGTGGCCGAGGACGGCATGACGCTGCTCTTCATCAGCCACGACATCGCCCTTGCCGCCACGCTTGCCGAGCGCATCGCGGTGCTGCGCCATGGCGAATTGGTCGAGCTTGGCGAGACACGCCAAATCGTCGAAGCGCCCCGTGATGCCTACACACACGCCCTGCTCGACGCTCATCTCGGCCTCGACGCGAAGCCTTTGCTGGACCGGCAAGGCGTTTCCGCATGAGCCTGCTTATCGTCTCCAATCTCGCCAAGCGCTACCGTCGCGGCGGCAAGCCCTTCGCGGCGGTCGACGACGTGTCCTTCGAAATCAACCCGGCCGAAACGCTGGCGCTGGCCGGCCCATCCGGCAGCGGCAAATCGACGATTGCGCGGCTGGTGTTGCGGCTGATCGAGCCCGATGCCGGCCGTATCGACTTCGAAGGCGCGGACTTCCTCGCATCGTCGGGTGCTGCGCTGCGCGCGCGCCGCGCCCGCCTGCAGATGGTGTTCCAGGACCCGCTCGCCGCCTTCAATCCGCGCGCCACCGTAGCGCGGGTCTTGGACGATCCCTTGCGCATCCACGGCATTACTTCGCGCGCCGAGCGCCCGCGCCGGATTGCGGCGTTGCTGGAGCGTGTCGGCCTCGATGCCAACCTCGCCGCGCGCGCCATCCATGAGATTTCCGGCGGCCAGCGTCAGCGCGTGGCGATCGCCCGCGCTATTGCCACGCGGCCGTCGCTGATCGTGCTCGACGAGGCGGTTTCAGCACTCGACGTATCGGTGCGCGGGCAGATCCTGGAATTGCTGCTCGATCTGCAACGGCGGGAACGGATCGCCTATCTGTTCATTTCCCATGACCTCGGCGTCATCCGCGCCGTGGCGCATCGTGTCGTCATCATCGATGCCGGCCGGATCGCCGAGAGCGGCGACGCCCGCGCCGTTATCGGCAACCCGCAATCGGCGATCGGCAAGGCGCTTGTAGCGGCAACGCCGAAGCTGATCAGAAACCGACCATGATCCCGCAAAGTGGCAACCGGTTTGCGGACAAGATCATGGTCAAAGAACAAAATCAGGACGTCTCATGACCGACCCCGCAGCCAGAGCCGAAAAACTGTCGCGAGAGCTCGATTCCGCTTTCCGCAACAGGGCCGACCTCTACCGCCTCTTCCTCGATGAACTGACCGCCGAGCTCGGCGCGGAGAAGGCCGAAGCGGTGATGATCCGCACCATCGAAAAGCGCGGCCGGGAGGTCGCGGCGACGGCTTTCGCCGATTTCGGCCCCAACGACGCGCCCGCGGTCGGCGAAGCGTTCCTCGCCGTCAGCCCTGATGATGGTCGCATGTACCCGACCCATGTCGAGCGCGGACCGGACCACATCGCTTTCAAGGTGAAGCGCTGCCCGCTGAAGGACGCCTGGGTCGAGGCCGGCGTCGGCGAGGAAAATCTCGCCACGCTCTGCCGCATCGCCGGCGCCTTCGACCGTGGCCTTTTCGAGGCCACCGGTGTGCGCTTCGCCAACGTCACCTGGACGCCGGGCCATGGGTCCGGCTGCTGCCACATCGCGCTCACCAACCGCGACGCTTAGCCAGCTATGCTTAAGCTTGCCGGAAAGACGTGCAGCTCACCGCCCGCTTCGTCGATCGCGGTGCGCAGCGCCGCTGCCGGCTCGCTATCGGTGACGACGTCGGAAATCTCGCTCAGCGCGCAGACGCGTTCGAGGCCGCTGCGGCCGAACTTGTCGTTGGTGACGACCAGCATCGTCGACAGCGACCGCCCCATCATCGCGCGCTTCACCGCCGCCGCGCCCGAGATCATGTCGCTCGGCCCCTCGGCGTTCAGCGCCGATGCGCCGATGATGGCGACGTCGGCATTGTAGCGCCGCACGAATTCGACCGTGTCCTCGCCGAGCACGGCGGCCTCTCGGCTGTCATAGGTGCCGGGGCAAAGGATGACGCGGAAGCTGGGATTGGCGCCGGCCACCGAGGCGACGCCGATGGAGTTAGTGATGATCGTCAGGTCCCGGCCGAGTTGCGAAAGGCTGCGCGCGACCTCGTAGGTGGTCGATCCGCCATCGATCATCACGATGCGGCCTTTCTCGATCAGCCCGGCCGCGCCGCGGCCGACGCGGGCCCGCTCCTCGACCATGGTGAGGCCGCGTTCGGCAATCACCGGTTCCGATGTCACCAGCGAGATGGTCGCCCCGCCATAGGTGCGGTTGATCAGCCCTGCCTCTCCAAGCTCGATAAGGTCGCGGCGGATGGTCTCGCCGGCGACGCCGATGCGCCGCGCAAGCTTGGAGATGCGGATCGAGGCCGAGCGCCGCACCTCCGACAGGATCAGCTCGTGTCGCTCCTTCTTCGTCAGTCGGCCCGGCTCGATGTTCATTGGTCTTCCTTGGTTGCGGCCGGCAGTCTGCGTCGACGCCGACGTCCCCGGCGCGGAGACATTAGCCACGCCAAGGACGGGAAGCCAGCGTCAGTGCCTGAGGCGATCGCGCATGGCATACCACAGCATGCCGAGCACATAGAGCGGGCCGCGTAGCGCCGTGCCGCCCGGGAACGGCAGCGGCGTCAGCGTGGAGAACAGGTCGAGACGGGAGGCATCGCCCGTGATCGCTTCCACCAAGAGCTTGCCCGACAGCGTCGACAGGATGACGCCCTTGCCGGAATAGCCATGCGCGAAATAGACCTCGCCATAATGCCCGACATGCGGCAGGCGCGACGTCGTCACCGACACCAACCCACCCCACGCATGGTCGATGCGACAGCCCTTGAGTTGCGGAAAGGTCTTTTCCATATGCGGCCGCACGAAGCCGGCAATGTCGGCCGGCGGCGACGGCGTGTAGCGCTCGCCGCCGCCGAACAGCAGACGGCCGTCCGCCGACATGCGGTAGTAGTTGACCACGAACAGCGTGTCCGAGACGGCTACATTCGCCGGGATGACATTGCGCTCGCCCAAAGGCTCGGTGGCGACGATATAGTTGCCGACCGGCATGATGCGGCTGTTGACACGCGGCTCCAACCCCTGGAGCAGCGCATCGCCGGCCAGCACCACATGCCTGGCGCGGACTGACCCCTTGTCGGTGAACACCCGGATGGACGGCTCCCGCTCCAGCCGGACGGCAACCGAGTTCTCATGGATGACGACCCCGGCCGCGGAAGCGGCGCGGGCGAGCCCCAGCGTGTAGTTGAGCGGATGCATGTGGCCGCCGAGCCTCTCGAAGACCGCGCCCCGATAGGGTGTGTCCACCATCTGCCGCGCCTGTGCCGCCGACAGGATCTCGACATCGGTAAACTTCATCACCTTGGCGAGGCACTCGGCTTCTTCCTCGAAGTCGCGCAAGTCGGAACCGTTGACGGCGCCGACCAGATGACCGGTCTGGCGCAAGTCGCACGCGATGCCGTGGCGCTCGATGATGTCGAGCACCAGCCCGCGCGCCTCGAAGGCCAGGTCGAACAGCGTTTTCGCACGCTCCGGCCCGAAGCTGTTGACCAGGCCCCTGGCGCCCTTGCGCAGGCCGGGGATCATCTGGCCGCCATTGCGCCCGGATGCGCCCCAGCCGATCTTGCCGCCTTCGAGCAGCACCACTTTCAGGCCGCGCTCGGCCGCATGCAGCGCCGCCGACAGACCTGTGCAGCCGCCGCCGACGACAACCAGATCGGCCTCGACATCGCTGGCTAAAGCCGGATGGTCGGGCGCCGGGTTGGCGGTGGCGACATAGTAGGATTTGCCGATATCGAGACCGGAATTGAAACCTGTTGAACGCAAAGTCATGGTCACACCTTGAGCAGCAGGTGATCGCGTTCCCAGGACGTCACGACGCTCTGGAACAGGTCGAGCTCGACGCTCTTCACGCGCAGATAGGTCTGGAAGAAATCCTCGCCGAGCAGCGCCCGGACGGGCTCGCAGGCGGCGAAGCGGTCGAGCGCCTCCTCCATGGTTTTCGGCAGCGTGCTCTGGCTGCGATAGGCGTTGCCGAAGGCTTCCGGCGAGCGGGCAAGCTTCTCCTCGATGCCGAGATAGCCGGCGATCAACGAGCCGGCCATGGCAAGGTATGGATTGGCGTCCGCCCCCGGCAGCCGGTTTTCGATCCGCCGCGCGGCGCGTCCGCCCATCGGCACGCGCAGCCCGCAGGAACGGTTATCATGCGACCATTCGATGTTGGCCGGCGCACTGTGGTTTGGCCGGATGCGCCGGTAGGAGTTCACGTTGGGCGAAAACAGCGGCATGATTTCGGGGATGTATTTCTGCAGGCCGCCAATGAAATGCGCGAACATCCTGGTGTCCTCGCCCTCTTTGCCGGCAAACAAGGGCTCGCCCCCCTCATCGACGATCGACATGTGCAGATGCATCGAGCTGCCGGCTTGTGCGGCGATCGGCTTCGCCATAAAGGTGGCGTGCATACCGTTCGCCTGCGCCGCCTGGCGCGCCAGGCGCTTGAACAACAGCACCTTGTCGGCAAGCGCCAACGGATCGCCATGCAGGAGATTGATCTCGAGCTGCGCCGTGCCGGATTCATGGATCAGGGTCTCGACCGGCAAGCCGGCCATGGCGGCATGTTCGTAGAGCCGTCGCGTCACCGCCTCGAATTCCTCCAGCGCCTGCATGTCGTAAGGATGCTGCACGCTTTCAGGCCGGCCGTTGCGCCCGATCGGCGCGGTCAAAGGCTGGTCCGGGTTGGGGTTGGGCGCCGTGAGATAGAACTCGAGCTCCGGCGCCATCACCGCGCGCCAGCCGCGCTGGCGGTAGAGGTCGAGCACGGCTCTCAGCACGTGGCGTGGCGAAGCCATCCACGGCCGGTCGTCCATGTGGAACGTGTCGGCGAAAACATAGGCTCTGCCGGCGCTGCCGGGCGCAAGGCATAGGCTCGAAACGTCCGGCACCATCCGCATGTCGGGATCTGAGTAGGCAAAGCCCTCGTCGATCGAGCCGGAATAGCGGCCATCTATGGCGACCAGGAAGGCGCTGCTCGGCAGGTAAAGCGCGCGGTCGTCTAGCGACTTCAGGAATTTGGCCGCCGGCAGTGTCTTGCCGCGCAGCACGCCGTTGACGTCGGGCACGAGGCACTCGACCTCGCTGATCGCATGCGTCTTCAGCCAGCTTTGCGTATCCGCGCCGGCGATTGAGGAGTCGTGATTGTCAGGCATTTGGTCATGTCCGTACGAAGGAGAGATCGCTTCGGCGGGCATGTCCGCTCCGGGTAGGGCGTTATCTAAGCTGCGTTATCCGAGGACGGACGCCCGCCTGATGACCGGCCGAAAGGCCGGGTTCAGCGCGCCCTGCACTCCTTCGGTCCAGCCGTCACGAACGACATGCGAGCCGACCTTGGTCTCCTCCGCACGCTGCAGGTTCTCGTGGCGGCAACAGCGCATGATCAGTGGTGCCCCGGGCGCGCAAACGAAATACCGCGGGCAAAAATCCAACGCCTTGCGCGGTATCGCTGTTTTGCAGTTTGCATGACGGGTCTCGTCGAAAACGGGACTTGAACGTTTGACCGATCATCGGTCCCGGCGCAAGACCGTTTGCCGAAGTGTCTCAGCCGATGCTCTCGCCGCCATCCACGACCAGCGCCTGTCCGGTCATGAAAGATGAACGGTCTGAGACGAGGAACAGGATCGCTTCGGCGATCTCCTCCGCACTCGCCCAGCGCCCCATCGGGATCTTGGTGCGGACATAGTTTTCGATCGCATCGCGCCCGCCCATCTGGGCGATGAACGGCGCGTTGAACGGCGTGTCGACCCAGCCGGGGCAGAGCGCGTTGATGCGCACATTGTGCCTGGCGAAATCGAGCGACATCTGCCGGGTCATCGCCACCACGGCGTGCTTGGAGGTGGCATAGGCGATCATCTCGCGATCGTAGAAAACCCCGGAATTCGACGCGGTGTTGAGGATGACGCCACCGCCCTGGGCGATCATGGCGGGCATGACGGTCTTCGCCGCAAGGAACTGGGCCCGCACATTGATGCGCCACGAGGCATCCATCCCGTCCGTGCCCACTTCGGTCAGCGTGCCGCCGACCTGGATGCCGGCGTGGCTATGCAGGATATCGATCCGGCCGTGCTTGCCGAGCGTTCCCTCGATGAGACCCTCGACGGCAGTATCGTTGCCGACATCGGTGGCGACCGCCTCGGCGCGGCCGCCGGCCTCGCGGATATCGGAGGCCGTGGCTTCGCCCGCCGCCGGATCACGGTCGGCGATGACCACGACCGCCCCTTCCCTGGCCATGATCATCGCGCCGGCACGTCCGATGCCCGACCCGGCGCCCGTCACAACGGCGATACGGTCTTTCAAAATCATGGATCTGTCTTTCAAGGCGATGGCTTTCGCCGGCCGAGCTGCCATTGGGCAAGCAGGACGAGCAGGACCGACGCGGCGAGCACGATCGTCGCGATGGCGTTGATTTCCGGCGTCACGCCGCGCCGGATCGAGGCGAAGACATAGATCGGCAGCGTCGTCTGCGCGCCGGCGACGAAGAAGGCGATGATGAAATCGTCGAAGGAGAAGGTAAAAGCGAGCAGGAAGCCCGCGATCACCGCCGGCATGATCTGCGGCAGCACGATCGAGCGGAACGTCGTCAGCGGCGTGGCGTAGAGATCGCTCGAGGCTTCGACCAAATTGCGGTCGAGGCTCGCGAGCCGCGTGCCGACGATCATAGTCACCAGCGCCATCGAGAACAGGCCGTGTGCCGCGATGATCGAGCCGTAGCCGAGTGAAAGCCGCGGCGGCTGGTCGGTCGGCCATAGCGAGGCGAGGAACGGATTGACGACCGCGAAGAGCTGCACCAGCGCGACCAGCGTCGAGATGCCGATGACGACGCCCGGAACGACGATCGCCGCGCCCAATAGCGCTTCGAAGAGCGCCCTTATCCGCGCGCCGACCCGTTGCAGGCCAAGCGCCGCGGCGGTGCCGCAGAACGCCGCAAGCAGCGCGCTGGTGGTGGCGATGAACAGGCTGTTCTTCAACGCCTCGACCAGGAAGGGATTGGACAGCGCCTTGCCGTACCATTGCACCGAAAAGCCGGTGAACTCGCTGGCATGGTGGCCGGCATTGAAGGAGAACAGCACGACCAGCGCGATCGGCAGATAGAGGAAGGCGAAGACGGCGACGACGAAGGCGCGCATCAGATCAGGTCCACCCGGCGTGCGCCCGAAAGCCGGGTCGAGATACGGTTGGCGGCGATCAGCACCACGACCGAGACCAGCACCAGCGTGATGGCAATGGCCGATCCGAACGGCCAGTTGCGCGATTGCAGGAAGAGGTCGACCAGCGCGTTGCCGATGAAGAACACCTTGCCGCCGCCGAGCAGCGTCGGGATCAGATATTCGCCAAGCAGCAGGATCATCACCAGCGAGAAGCCGGTCATGACGCCGGGCAGCGACAGCCGGAGCGTCACGCCGAGGAAGGTCGACACGGGCGTCGCGCCGAGATCGGCAGAAGCCTCCAGCAGGCGGCGGTCGAGCCGCTCCAGGCTGACATAGATCGGCAGGATCATCAGCGGCAGGTAGCCATAGACGATGCCGAGCAGCACCGCGCCCGGCGTGTTGATCAGCCTGAGATCCTCGATGCCGACATAGGCGAGCAAAGCCGGGATGCCGCGCCCGCCGAGAATGTACATCCAGGCATAGGTGCGCATCAGAAGGCTGGTCCAGAACGGAATGACGATCATCGCGAGCAGGATCAGCCGCCAGCGCTGCGGCGCGCGCAGCGCCAGATAGTAGGCGACCGGATAGGCGACGAGCAGGCAGGCCAAAGCGCCGACCGGCGCCAGCACCATCGTGTTCCAGAAGGCGGTCGCTCGCGCCGGCAGGTTGGCATATTGCGCGAACGTCAGCGCTGCCTGATAGCCGCCTTCCGGCGCTCGCTCGCCAACGCTGAAAATGGCGATGGCGACGAAGGGCAGCACCAGGAACACGACCAGCCACAGCGCAGCCGGCGCAAGCAGCAGTGCCGTCACGAGATTTTTGCGAAAGAGACTGCCGCGCATCGGGAAAACCGGTTGGGCGCCGGCGGACATTCGTCCGCCGGTCGCAGTGTCTGGTTCTGGTTTGTGGGCGGTCTCGCTCAAGCCGACTTGAAGCGTGCCATCAGCTCGGCGCGGCCGGGATCCGTCAGCGTCGCGGCGGCGCCGAATTCCAGCGGCTTCAACAGGTCGGCCGCCGGATAAAGGATCGGGTTGTCGAGCACTTCCTTGGGCAGCAGTGCGTTGACCCGGGCGTCGGTCGAAGGCGCGCCATTGGCCAGATGCTCCTTCACCGCGACCTTCGGGTTCATCAGATAGTTGAGCAGCGCATAGCCGGCCTGCTTGTTCGGCGCATCCTTCGGAATGGCGTAGAAGTCGGTCCAGATCTCGCCGCCTTCCTTGCCGAGCACATAGGCGATTTCGGGGATGTCGCGATGGAGCTGCGCGCCGTCATTGGTCCAGCACATCGTCATCCAGGCATCGCCGGCACGCATTCCCGGCTGGTAGTCGCTCGACACCGCGAACAGATGCGGCTTGACCTTGAGCAGCAGCTCCTCGGCCTTGGCGAGCTCGTCCTGCTTCAGCGAGTTGAAGGAATAGCCGTAATATTTTAGCGCGTTGCCGATGGTGGTCAGCTGATAGTCGTGCACCATGGTGCGGCCGTCGCCTTCCGCCATGGCCGTGTCCCAGAATTCCTTCCAGCTCGATATCGGCTTGGCGAGCTTCTTGGTGTTGACGGCAAAGCCGGTCGTGCCCCAATTCTTCGGCACGGCGTAGATCGTCCCATCGACCGTGCCTTCGGCGGTGAAGCGCGCATCTTCCTTGGTGCCGTCGAAATTGCCGAGCTTGGCCATGTCCAGCGGCTCGATGATGCCGAGCTTCTTGTAGGTCGAGATGGTGTAGTTGGTCGGCACGAACAGGCTCCAGCCCGAGCCGCCGGCCTGCAGCTTAGCCAGCATCTCCTCGTTCGACCCGAAGACGTTGACCTCGACGGCGACGCCTGTCTCGGCCTTGAAGTTCTCGAAGGTCGCCGGATCGTGGTAATTCGGCCAGGTAGCGATCGACATCCGGTCGCCCAGGCTCTCGGCGGCAAAGGCCCGCGTCGGCATGATGCCTAGCTCGCGCGCCATGACCGCGGTGGCGACGCCGAGGCCGGTGAGCCCGAGGAAGTCGCGACGGCTGATCGAGCCGCGCTTCAGGCGCATCAACTGATCGACGAAATTATCGGGGCTTATCGGCAGTCCGTCACGATAGGATTTCGGCATGTTGGTCTTCCCTCTGGTTTGTCCCGTTGTTCTTGGCGTGCGGAAACGCCAGCGGCGCTCCGGCGGCAAAGCCGATGGCGACGGGTTCGCCCGGCTTGAAGAGATTGCCCTGGCCGATCACGTGGTCGGCCTTGGCGAGCAGCGATCCGATGCCCTGGACCTCGATCGCGTATTCCGCCGTCGAGCCCAGGAAAATCCGGTTGCGCACGATGCCTTTCAAGGCGCCGCCTCCCGGCGCCGAGAGGCTGAGCGATTCCGGCCGCAGGCTGACGGATACGGCCGCGCCGCGGCTGAGCGGTACCCGCTTGCGCGCCGAAATTACCGTGCCGTCGGCAAGCGCGATATCGACCAGGTCGCCGGAAAGACCGGCCACCTTGCCGCTGATGAGATTGGTCTTGCCGACGAAATCCGCGACGAACAGATCGGCGGGCTCGTCATAGATCTCGCTCGGCTGGCCGAGCTGGACGACGCGGCCGCCATTCATGACGCAAACGAAGTCGCTCATCGACAGCGCTTCCTCCTGGTCGTGCGTGACCAGCACGAAGGTGATGCCGATCTCGCGCTGCAGGTTCTGCAGCTCGATCTGCATGTCGGTGCGCAGCTTCTTGTCGAGCGCGGCCAGCGGCTCGTCGAGCAGCAGCACCGCCGGCTTGTTGACCAGCGCCCGGGCGAGCGCGACGCGCTGCTGCTGGCCGCCGGAAAGCTCATGGATCTTGCGGCGGCCGTAGCCGGCGAGCTGCACCATCGAAAGCGCCTCGCCCGCCCTCTGGCTGATCTCGCGCGACGACAGCCGCGGCCTCGCCTGACGCAGCCCGTAGGAGATGTTGTCCTCGACATCGAGATGCGGGAACAGCGCATATTGCTGGAACACCATGTTGACCGGGCGCCGGTAGGGCGGCGTTCCGGCCATGTCGCGGCCGCGGATCAGCACCTGGCCCTCGCTCGGCTGCTCAAAACCGCCGATCATGCGCAGGCACGTCGTCTTGCCGCAGCCGGACGGGCCGAGCAGCGCGATGAAGGCGGAAGGCGGGATGGCAAGGTCGATGCCGCTGACCGCCGTGACGGCGCCGTAGCGCTTGGTGACCGCGCGAAACTCGATATCGGGCACAGCAGTCAAGCCACGGGCTCCAGCGACAGCGTGAGGCAATGTCTTGACGCTAGCAGAGCCAATGGCGCCTAGTATATACCTCGCGGGTGGTATATTTAGCTGATTTTATCATTTAGAGGGGTATGAATTGGCCGCCTCCCGCAGTGACGACTACAACGCTTTAGCCGGCGTGATCGCCGCGTCGCGCGAGACCGGCGGTGACCATTTCGGCAAGGCGATCGTCGGCTGGCTGCGCGGACATGTCCGGCTCGATCATTGCGTGATCTTCGGCTATCGGGGTGCTGCGCGGCCGCCGCTGCTGTTCGAAACCTTCTCGCCGGCGGAGAGCCACATCTTCGTCGCGCTTTACCAGGAAGGGCCTTATCTGCTCGACCCGTTCCACCACGCCGCGGTCGAGCGCAAGGAAGGTTTCTGGCGCATGCGCGAGCTGGCGCCGGACCGCTTCTATGCCAGCGAATACTACCGCTCCTATTACAGCCAGACCCGCCTCGCCGAGGAGGTCGGCTTCTTCGTGCCGCTGGCCGGCAAGGACGCGCTGGTGCTGTCGCTGATGCGGCTGCGCGCCACCGGGCCATTCGGAACCGCCGACGCCAGATTGCTGCGCGATATGGCGCCCACGGTGATCGGCTTGTGCAAGCAGCGCTGGCCGGCTTTGCCCGCCGACGAGGTTGCGGCCCAACCCTCCGGCGAAGCCGTCACGATGGCCAACGAGCTCGACCGCGCCCATATCTGGAAGAGCCTGTCGCTGACGTCACGCGAAAAGCAGGTGGTCGACCTGGTGCTTCAGGGCCATTCCACGGAATCGATTGCCAGGGCGCTCAGGATCGTGCCGGGGACCGTGAAGGTCCATCGCCGTAACATCTACCGCAAGCTGAAGATCAAGTCGCAGGCCGGCCTCTTCGCGCGCTTCGTCGAGATCATCGACGCGCGGATCGGATAGCCGGCCTCAAGTCAACTTGAACCGCTCCACCGCCCGCATGATGCCGCGCAGTTCGGCAAGACCTTTCAGCCTGCCGATCAGCGAATAGCCGGGATTGATTTTGGTCTTGCCGATGTCGTCGGCAAGCAAATGGCCGTGGTCCGGCCGCATCGGGATGCGCCAGTCGCTCCGGCCCTCCTTGCGACGGCGCGCCTCTTCCTTCATCAGCGCCAGGATGACCTCGGCCATGTCGGTCGAGCCTTCCAGATGCTCCGCCTCGTAGAAGGAGCCATCCTTTTCGCGCGTGACATTGCGCAGATGCGCGAAATGAATCCGGGGCGCGAACTCCTCGATCATCGCGACCAGGTCGTTGTCGGCGCGCACGCCGTAGGAGCCGGTGCAGAAGGTCAGCCCGTTCGACGGGCTGTCGACCGTCCCCAGGATGAAGCGCGCATCATCGGCGGTGGAGACCACGCGCGGCAGGCCGTAGAGCGAGAAGGGCGGATCGTCGGGATGGATGCACATGCGCGCCCCGACTTCCTCGGCGGCGGGGATGATCTCCTTCAGGAACCAGGCAAGGTTGGCGCGCAGTTCGGCCGGGCCGATCGCCGCATAGTCGGCGAGCGCATCGCGCATCGTCTCGCGATTGTAGGTGCGCTCGGTGGCCGGCAGACCGGCGATCAGATTGCGCTCTATTCTGTCGATGTCTTCGCTGCTTAAGGTCTTGAGCCGCGTTTCCGCCTCCTTGAGCCGGGCCGGGCTATAGCTCGCCTCGGCATTCGGTCGCTTCAGCACGAAGACGTCATAGGCGGCGAAGTCGAGGGCATCGAAGCGCAGCGCGTAACCGGTGGTCGGCAACCGGTACATCAGATCGGTGCGCGTCCAGTCCACCACCGGCATGAAATTGTAGCAGATGGTGGAGATGCCGGCCTTGGCCAGCGCCCGGATCGTGTCCTTGTACCAGCCGGTGTAATGCTCCCGTTCAGGCGTTCCGGTCTTGATCGAGTTGTGGACGGGAATGCTTTCCACCACCGACCATGTCAGGCCCGCCGCCTCGATGATGCGCTTGCGCTCGAGGATGGCCTCGGGCGGCCAGGCGCTGCCGTCATAGATGTTGTGCAGCGCCGTGACGATGCCTGCAGCACCCGCCTGTTTAACGTGATCGAGCGTGACCGGGTCGTTCGGACCGTACCAGCGCCAACATTGTTCCATGACTGCCTCTCAAAGCATTGCGATGCGCTTCAATGCACGTCGCCTAAAGTGCGCGGCGGCTTTGGGACCTGGCATGCATCAAAACAAAGACGTAAAGCGCGTCAACCGAATCCATCTCAGCGCGGCGCGCTTTGGTGTGGTTGCGATCGACCATATTGTCGGATGACAATGGCCGTCAAATCAGGTGATTGCGGCGCCTTGCGACTTACCACCGACAGGCGCCTCGTCCATCATTGCAGGAGTTTGTCCATGAACGATTTCGACGGCAAGGTCGCGCTGGTGACGGGAACGACCGGCATCGGCGAGGCAACCGCGCGCCGTCTTGCCGAAGGCGGCGCCGCGATCATCGCGCTGGGCATCGATGCCGGCGCCAACGCGATGCTGCAGGCCGAGCTCAATCGCGCCGGCGCCGCCGCGCTCGTGCTCGTCACGGATGTTGCCGTGCCCGACCAGGTCGAGAGGGCGATCGCCGCCGGCGTCGCGAAATTAGGCGGGCTGGACGCCATCGTCAATTCGGCGGCCGTGCATCCCTACGGCACGGCGACGACGACGGATTTCGAGACCTGGAACCGGGCGATGTCCGTCAATGTCGGGTCGATCTACCTCACCGCCCGTTTCGGCATTCCCGAAATGATCAAGCGCGGCGGCGGCGCCATCGTCAACGTCGCCTCGGTGCAAGGCACTGCCTGCCAGGAGAATGTCGCCGCCTACGCCACCACCAAGGGCGCCATCCACACGCTGACGCGCTCGCTGGCGCTCGATTATGCCCGAAAGGGCATTCGCGTGAACTCCGTCAGCCCGGGATCCATTCGCACCCCTATCCTCGAACGGGCCGCGCGCGCCGACGACCCCAACGCGGATGTCGAAGCAGCCTTCAGGCGCTTCGGCGAAGCGCACCCGATCGGCCGCATCGGCGAGCCGGAAGAAGTGGCGGAATTGATCGCCTTCCTCTGCTCATCCAAGGCAAGCTTCTGCACCGGCGCCGATTACAGAATAGACGGCGGCCTCTTGGCGGGTATCGGCGTGAGATAGTGCATCAATCGCGATGAAGCGGTGGCGAGGCTGGGAGTACTCTCCCTTGTGGCGGCGCGCGTTAACCGTCTATCGTGCGGCGACAAGAGCTGGCGGCCAGGTATCACGGCGGCGGATAACGCGACGAAGATTTCAGGACGAATGAAGTAGCGCATAGCCAATGGCCGACAAAACACAATTCGGACTGACTGCCCTCGACACAGTACCTCTGCATGAGAAAGTCTATCTGGAACTGGTGCGGGCGCTGATGTCGGGCCAGCTCCAGCCGGGCCAGAAGCTGACCTCGCGCAAGCTCGCCAAGGAGCTCGGCACCAGCGACATGCCGGTGCGCAGCGCCTTCATGCGGCTGCAGGCGCTCAGGGCGCTGAGCCCGATGCCGAACGGCAGCGTCGAGGTGCCGACCATATCGGCCGATCGGTTCCGGCAGCTGACCGACGTCCGCAAGATCCTGGAAGGCACGGCCACCGAGCTCGCCACCAAGCTCATCAACGGCAACAATCTGCGTGCCATTCGCCGCCACTGCACCGAGCTCACCCAGGCCGCCCGCAGCGGCGACATCGACGACTATCTGCGCAAGAACCACGACTTCAAATTCTCGATCTATCGCCACTGCGGCAACGAGCAGATGATCTTCCTGGTCGAGACTGTCTGGATGCAGGTCGGACCTTTCCTCCGCAACCTGCGTATCGGCTTCGAGGACGACCTCGCCGGCATTCTCGGCATCGACTATCACGAGGAAGTCGTGGCGGCGATCGAGGCCCAGGACGGCGAGCGGGCCCGCGCGGCCATCGTGCGCGACATCGACGAGGGTGCCGCGCACATTCTTAAGCAGATCAAGTTCACGGAACTGCGGAATTAGGAAAGCCTTCGAGATTGGCCGAAAGCGTCCCAACTTCGTCATCAACTCTGAGGAATGGCGGCGTCTCTGAGCCTAGCGTTTAGGGTGACGACGATCTTTCGCATGACCGC
>NZ_JBSKBP010000027.1:0-85396 GCF_053714275.1 Mesorhizobium sp. Arg314
CCATCGATATCCACGTCATTTACTCGCCGTGGGGCAAACGATCGCTATCCCCCGAACGGCCTCAGCTCGACGCTTACTCTACAGGAATAGCTTCCATTGGGACAAAGACGCATATGTAGCAGCGGGCTGCTCGCCAACCGGGGGGTGCGACTACACCAAGGCCCGCATCACGCATTTTGTTCACATGCCGAATTCGTCGATCAAGGGTACCGCTATTGAGAGCGTCAAATACCCACTCGAAAATCGAATCTGGTACGAGTACCCGGGTCAGACGAGCAGCGTATATGGCGGAACTAACGACCAACCAATCGCGATCGGCCGTGTGCTAGACGATGGTACGACGCAGCTTACAAAATTTTCCTATGATACCGGTGGCTACTTTAACCCTACCCAGGCTGTGGACCCGGTCGGTCGCACCACGTCATATGCCTATGCCAATCAGATTGATCCTGCCGCGATCAGTCAGACCACGCAGCACGGCGTCCAAACGACGGTTGCGCAGTATATCTACAACGGCCACCATCGTCCGGTGTTTTACACGGATGCCGCAGGTCAGACCTGGCGCTACACCTACAACGCCGCCGGCCAGATGACCTCGTCAGTAGACCCGTTAGGCCACACGACAACCTATCATTACGACGCGTCGGCAAATCTAACCTCCGTCACCAATGCCAACAACGCCACTGCGGCAACCTACACCTATGACGGGTTCGATCGCGTGCGCACCTATACCGATTCCGAAGGGTGGACTGCCACCTATAATTATGATGCTGCCGACCGGCTGACAAAGGTCGCTTATCCGGACGGCACGGCGGATCTCTACACATACGACAAGCTTGACCGGGCCGCTTATACGGACCGGTTAGGCAGGACATGGAGCTATATCTACGATGCGAACCGCCGCCGCACGAAGGCCACCGACCCACTCGGGGCTCAAACGCTGTTCGGTTACGATGGCCTTGACCAACTCGCCAGCCTGACTGACCCCAAGAACAACACCACGGCATGGACTTATGACTTACAGGGGCGGCTATCGCTCAAGACCTACGCAGACAGCAGCACGGTCACCTATTCTTACGAGAACACGACCAGCAGGCTGAAGTCTGTCCTCGACGCTCTGGGGCAGACCAAGCAGTTCAGCCACGCTAAGGACGACAGGTTGAGCGGGATTACCTATCTCAACAGCGTGAATCCGACGCCGAACGTTAGTTTCGCCTATGATCCGTATTTCCCGCGCCCCGCCTCTATGACGGATGGCACCGGAACGACGCAGTATAGCTATTTCCCGCCTTTCGCCCAAGGTGCTCTCAAACTCCAGCAAGAGAGCGGCCCGCTGGCAAACAGCGCCATCACCTATGCCTATGATGAGCTAGGAAGGCCGAGCTCACGTACCGCTGCTGGAGCCGGTGCCGAGACTTTTGGCTACGATGCGATCGGCCGCTTGACAGGTCACACGAGCGACCTCGGAGCGTTTGTCCTTGGTTATCTGGGCCAGACCGACCAAGTCACAGGTCGTCAGCTTGCCAATTCTACCCTTGCCACGAGTTGGAGTTATCTTCCCAACTCCGGCGATCGGCGGCTCGCGCAAATCAGCAATGTCGGTTTGTCAGCAGGCCAGTTTTCGACCTACCAGTATACAACTACGCCTGAGAATTTGATCACCTCTATTACCGAGACCAGCGACAGCCCAGCCTCCTATCCTACATCCAGCACGCAGACGGCCAGCTACAACAACCTCAATCAACTCACCAGCTTATCAGGGCTGGCTTTGAGCTATGATACCAATGGAAATCTGCTGTCCGATGTCCAGCGCAACTACAGTTGGGACGCTGAGAACCGTCTGATTAGTATAACTTATCCTGGAACGCCCGGTAAGGCGACCAGTTTTGCTTATGATGGCGTGGGACGTCGAGCTATAACTACCAGCACGCCGGCCGTTGGCAGTGCTGTCATCACCTCTTACATTTGGTGTGGTAGTTTGATCTGCCAGGCGCGAGACGGTGGTAATCGTACGACACGGCAATATTTGGCTGAGGGCGAATTCGTGCCTGGTGCCTCTGCTGTTGCTTACTATTACGGCCCTGATCAGATTGGCTCGGCACGACGCGTGTTTGCCAACTCAACCAACGCTACTGCCTACGGCTACGATCCTTACGGTGTTCCGTTGCAAGGCACGACGCTGCTCACGGACATCAACTACGCCGGAACATTCCATGACACTGACAGCGGGCTCGATCTAGCGCTCTTTCGAGCCTATGATCCGGTGGCCGGGCGGTGGTCGTCAAGGGATCCAATCGGGGAGACGACAGATCCCGCAGGAAACCTCTACGCCTATGTCGGCGGGAACCCGGTTACCTTTTCGGATCCAAGTGGTCTTTTGCCCATATGCGGGCCGGGAGCGCCGGATCCGGCCGACCCATACTATCAGCCGGTCGCCGATATTACTGGGTTTACAAGGCATGGCATAAACCAAGCAATAAATCGAACGGTAGGCCCAGCAGCAATTATGGACGCCGTAGCGAACCCAATTTCGGTGACGCCGATGGCAAATGGTACTACAAGATTTACTGGAGCCGGCGCAGTCGTGGTCCTGAACCCTCTTGGCCAAGTTGTTACCCTCTGGCCGAAATGACGAGTCTACGAGGAAACGATGACGGGTATTAAATCAACGGGAGCGGCAATCCGAACGATCCTATTATCGGATTGGGACCCGCTACTAGTCGGAAACGTTTCGGTGGCGCAGGACGAGTATGACGCTTATGTAGGACCGCTCCTCGGCCTGATTGAACGAAAAGCATCGGTTGATGTGATTCGAGACTACTTACTAACGGTTGAAAGACGTTCAATGGGATTGGTCGGCAATGAGAGTCGCGCCTTGGCTGTGGCAGGGCTGCTCAAAGAGTTGAAGGTAGCATTTTGATTATACCCTGTTTGATTAGATGTATACCCTGTCTGAAAGTCAGGTTCTTCCGATCCCGACAACGGTCGCTTCGGAGGAACTCTATCGCAGAACGGCTGTTGGTTGTCAGTTGTCGTCCAGCCGACGGGCAAGGCGGACGCCTGGTCCCCCTCCATTCTGTGAAATGAATTCGATCCCTGCTGCCTCGAAGGCGGCACGAATAGCCTGAAGCGTTTTGGGTTTGAGATGATCGCCCTGTTCCAGACGCGTAATGGTCTGCGTTGCGACGCGCGCCACTTCGGCTAGTTCACGTATGCCCCAGCCAAGAGCTGCCCGAGCCATCCTGCATTGGATTGCGTATATTTCATCACGAGGTGATGATTTTTGTTGCCTGCTCACGTCTCGACCTGTAGTCTTCAACCGCACAAAAAACGGCCGGAAAAGGTGCTGGAACACCAATTCCGACCTGACCACAACCTAAGCTTCAGGGAGCTCGGATCATGGCTGATTCCGACAATACCACGCCTTTGTCTTTCGTCACCCGCAGGAGGGTACTTGCGGGAACCGCATTTGCAATTGCGGGATGGCAGCGAAGGGCGTTTGCCAGCAACAATTTGGAAAAGGACCTATCCGCCGATCCTGCGGTGGCGCTGTGGCGCAAATGGCATGATGCACACGAGCAGACTGAACGGCTGTGCCGTCAACAGCAGCGCCTAGAGCGGAAACTCGCCGAAACTGTCGGATTTCCTTCCGTGACCATCCGGCTGAGCGGCGGCGAGAGCGTGACGCTGCATTCGCTTGAGGCGCTTCGCGAAGTGCTCGATCTTGGTCCGGAAGGCGTGGCAATGCGTGCGAAGGCTGAAGCCGATTTTGCTGCTCATCAGGCGCGCTGGGATGCTGCCGATAAGGGGATTGGCTATTCAACGGCGTTGCGGGCCGAACGCGAAGTTGCCGACCGAGCGGAGGACCTGCTTGAGGCACTGTCCGAAACTCCCGCGACATCCCTTGCCGGCGTGGCAGCCAAGCTCGATGCAGTGCTTCGAGAAGGCGAAGTATCGGAAGACAGTGACGAGTTTCCCTGGCCACAGATCCGCTCGGCCTTCGAGGACATTGGTCGGATTGGTCGGCAGAGGGAGCCGAGCCAGGCATTTCCAAACGGGATGCGCCAACCAAAGCCTCTCCGAAATCGGGGAGGGTGCTGCTTCCGCGTCGGGGATGAGGCGAATGGGGGCGCAGCATGAAAAAACTCGCTGGCGGATCGCCCATCATGGTCGAAAGTGTCGCGTTCAATGGCAAGAAGGCTGATCCAATCACCGCCCGCTCGACATCCCTCGGTTCGACCGGAACCCAGCCAAGTGTGCCACCTGGCGAGTGGTCTGTCACTGACGCTGTCGAGTTGGCAAAGGCATTCTGGGGCAACGAAGCTTCAACTGTCATCGCTTGGTCCGCCCTGGCAGCGCATTGTGAAGGCAATATGCCGGAATACGGGTTCTGGTTTGAAGTGTTTGCGCACCTTCATGCTGGCTCATCCGATTCCGACTGGAAGGCGTGATGCCATGGGCTCGTCGGCGTTCCTTCAATTGAGCGCCATAATGCGCAGTGCTCGCGGTGGCGACCCGGACCAGTTGCAACTCGTCAAGGCAGCAAGCGCTTCTCGGGGACGAGTAAAAAAGGAAACTGAAGCGTAGATAACGGCTATGTGAGATTGGAGAGACTTCGACGATTCTTGCCCTGGTGCTGCAACGCACCTTCGAAATTGGGCAAGAGCGATGACAACAAAGCGGCGTGATCAGCAAGCCGAGACCAACCTATTTTCTCGCTCGCGCGCCGTCGACGACGCATTGTTGGAAAGAACGGTTCGGCTCTTCGAAGCACGCACCGGTCGTTGCCTGTCCAAGGAGGATGCTCGCCAAATCGTGGAGAACGTGACCGGGTTCTTTCGCATCCTTGCCGAGTGGCACAAGATGGATTGAGTGAAGCGGCCGGCGCTGCGCTTTGGACGTCCTGCCAAGCAATTGCGGAATGAGGGAGATGGTAATCGGCCTCGAGTGCCGACTTGTCGATCGGCGTTGGCTCAACCTTTATCAATCGAGTGGAATTCCGATAACTCCGTTATCTTGAGATGTGCAACCGCGACCACGAGCGTGCTCAGTAGCAAGTTGGCCGTAACGAAATGACGCGGAAGGACCCTCTCGAAGGATTGCCGACGAGGGTGTTTTCGGCGAACTCTGTCGGCGCTGGCCTGCCAACGCTTGACCCACCTGGGTGTTGCAGTGCTGATGAATGAGGGGAGGCGGAGTGGATGGACAGGCGAACCGCACAGATCGCGAAGCCCGACACCTTGGTGAAAGCGCTTCTCTATGCGCGCGTGTCCTCGAAAGAACAGGAGAAAGAGGGCTTCTCGATTCCGGCACAATGCAAGCTTCTGAGGGATTATGCCCTCAAGAATCAGTTCGGCATCGTGCAGGAATATATCGACGTCGAGACCGCCAAGAGCAGCGGACGGACCAACTTCAACGAGATGGTCAAATATCTGCGCAAGCATCCTGGCGTGCGCATAATACTGGTTGAGAAGACCGATCGGCTCTACCGCAATCTTAAGGACTGGGTGACGCTCGACGAACTCGACGTCGAAATTCACCTCGCGAAGGAAGGCGTGATGTTATCGCGCGACTCGCGCTCCTCGGAAAAGTTCATGCACGGCATCAAGGTGCTGATGGCCAAGAACTATATCGATAACCTTTCCGAGGAAGCCCGCAAGGGACAGATGGAGAAGGCGGAGCAGGGCATTTGGCCGAGCAAGGCACCGCTCGGCTACGTCAACGTCACGGCCAGCGATGGCAAGAAGGTCATCGAGCCAGATCCGATCCTGGCGCCCATCGTTACGAAAATGTTCGAACGCTACGCGACCGGCCGATATTCGCTTAAGGCTCTCACGAAGGCAGCCCACGCTGATGGGCTCATCTATCCAAAGAGCGGCAATCCGGCGCCAGTGAGCACCGTACACACGATTCTGCGTAACCGGCTCTACACAGGGCTATTTCAATGGAGCGGCAAGCTTCATCAGGGCAAACACGCGCCGCTTATATCGATCGAGCTTTGGGAACGGGTGCAAGGCGTCTTGACAGGCCGGCACGCGACCCCAACCCATTCCTATGGCCATGAATTTGCTTTCACGGGCCTGATGACCTGCGCCGAATGCGGCTGTGCTGTCGTGGCGGAAATCAAGAAGGGCAAATACGTCTACTATCACTGCACCGGACATGCCGACAAAGGTCGGGGTGGATACGCCGATTGCCGCCGCAAATATGTTCGGGAAGAAGTGCTTGATAAGACGTTCGGGGCGCTCCTCGACAAGCTGCATTTCGATGAGGAGGTGCTGGACTGGGTGCGCGAAGCGCTCAAGTCAAGCCAGGCCGATGAGCGGCGCGAGCATGAACAGGCCATACAGCGGTGCCAGGCAGAGTACAAACGTCTCGGAGATCGCCTGCAGGCCATGTACCTGGACAAGCTCGATGGCCGCATCGACAACGCCTTCTATGACCGCATGTCGGCGCAGTGGCGGGTTGAGCAGACGCGGCTCCTGCGTGAGATCGAGCGCCACGGTCAGGCTGAAGAATCATATATGGAAGATGGCGTTCAGCTCCTGGAGCTGGCACGTAAAGCGGGTCAACTATTCGTCCAGCAGCCTCCGCACGAGAAAAAGCGGCTTCTGAATCTGGTGCTGTCGAACTGCGAGTGGAGCCAAGGCGAAGTTCGCGGTGCCTTTAGGCAACCGTTTGATTTACTTGTAGAAACGACAGCCGCTGCGGCTATCGAAGAGGCTCATGGAGCCAAGGTATCCACAGGGCATCCAGTTTGGCTGGGGAACCTGGATTCGAACCAGGACTAACGGAGTCAGAGTCCGTGGGTCTACCGTTAACCTATTCCCCAGCAGGCGCGACTGGCATCGCGCGAAGCGGGCGGCTCATGCGCCGCGAGCGCTGCCTTGTAGCCGCCATCAAAAAATAGTCAAGCCCGCAGCTGAGTTCAACCGCGGCCTTTTTGCCGAGGTCGTTTCCGCCGGGCGGGCGGAAGGCTTCAGCTCTTGCCGCGGCTGTATTGGGAGTGCTCGAAATAGAGCACCACGCAAAGGCCGATCAGAAGCGGAATGATGAGATAGAACAGGCGGAACACCAGAAGCGCCGCGAGCACGCCCACGGGGTCCATATCCGAAAGGCCGGCGAGGAAGACGACCTCGAACACGCCAAGCGCGCCCGGCGCATGCGACAAGAGCCCGATCGAGAACGACACCATGAACACGCCGAGCACGACGAAATAGCCGGGATTGCCAGCTTCCGGCAGGGCAAAGTAGATGATCGCGGCGGCCGCCAGCAGTTCGACTGGGCCGACCAGCAATTGCCGCGCGACGATCGGCAACGCCGGATAGTGCAGCTGGAAGGAGCCGATCTTCAGCGGCCGGAGCCGCAGCCAGCTGCCGAAGGCATAGGCGCCGACGAGGATGAGCATGGCAAGCCCCGCGGCGAATGCCGCGCCATGATGCGGCGCGCCCGTGAAACGATCGATGATCTGGGGTTCCAGCAACAGCACGAGGCCGCCGAGAAGAACGCTGGACAGGATGAAGGTGAACCAGCAGATCGCCACCAGCACGCCGACCTCCTGGCCGGTCAGCCCCCTCGTGGCGTAGGCGCGGTAGCGGATCACCGCGCCCGAAAACACCGAGCCGCCGATATTGTGCGACACCGCGTAAGTGGTGAAGGAGCACAGCGTGACGAACAACCACGATACCTTCTTGCCGATATGCAGCAGCGCGATGTGGTCGTAGCCGGCGAGCGAGGCATAGGCGACGACCGAGCTCAGCGCCGCGAGCACCCAGTCGCGCGGCGGGATAGCGGCGATGCCGGCCCAGACATCGTTGAGCGAAATGCCGCGCAGTTCATGAATGAGCAGCCACAGCGAGAACGCTACGGCCGCAATGCCTATGACCGGCCAGAAGTAGCGCCTCCAATTCATGGCGTCGTCATCATGCGTTGCAGCTCATTCGTCCGGATTGGCCCCACTTCGCCCGCATTATCGTCATTTCAGACATGCCCGATTGAAGCCGGCTATTCAACCGGCAAGACATTGCCCGGACGTGATGTCGGCAAAATGTGACGTTGGCGAAATTCGGCCATGCGCTCTTGGTGATTGCGAGCGGCGCTGCTACTCTGTTGCCAACTTGAAACAAATCGAGGTGCCTGCTGCGTCCGTCTTTGGTTCGCGCGGCGCCGGAAGGAACTGAAGTGGAAGACCACGACACCGGCGCGGGCGCGTCGGCAGTGGGTGTGTCCGGGGCCTCGTCGGCGGAGTCGGCGGCCCCGTCCGCAGGGCGTTTCAGCCGCCATGCGGGCGCGCATGCCAGACATGCCGACCAAAGACATGCCGACCAAAGACATGCCGATAATCAAGGCGAGAACCAGAAGGGCAAGACGCGCAAGCGACGCAAGCGCCGGCGCGGCCGCAAGGTCTTCGCTCGCGACGAGAATGGCGCCATACCGTCATCGGCCCCCGCTATCTCTGCTGCCCGCGCGCCAGAGCCCGCGCCGGCCACACCCCAGCCGAAGCCGTTCCCGCCACGCCCGCCGCAGCAGGAATTGCCGGTGTTCGCCGCGCTCGATCTCGGCACCAACAATTGCCGGCTGCTGGTCGCGGTGCCTGGCCGTCACGGCCAGTTCCGCGTCATCGACGCTTTCTCGCGCATCGTCAGGCTGGGCGAGGGGCTGACGGCCAGCGGCCGGCTCAGCCAGGCCGCGATGGACCGTGCGGTCGAGGCGCTGAAGATCTGCGGCGACAAGCTGCGCAATCGCAAGATCAGGAAAGCCCGGCTGATCGCCACCGAAGCCTGCCGTTCGGCCGCCAACGGTGTCGAATTCCTCGAACGGGTCGAACGCGAGGCCGGGCTGAAGCTCGAGATCATCGACCGCCAGACCGAGGCCCGCCTTGCCGTTTCCGGCTGCGGCTCGCTGGTCGAGCGCGACACGCAAGGCGTGGTGCTGTTCGACATTGGCGGCGGCTCGTCCGAAATCGCTTTGATCGACCTGACGGGACGCCGCTCGTCGCGGCTTGCCAACCACATTGTATCGTGGACCTCGCTTCCCGTTGGCGTCGTGTCGCTCGCCGAGCGCTTCGGCGGCCGCACGGTGACGCGCGAGACCTTTGCCGCCATGGTCGACGACGTGGCCGCGCGGCTGAAGGTCTTCGATGGCCGCGACAGGCTTGCGCATGTGCTGGCCAGCCCCAATTTCCACCTGCTCGGCACGTCGGGCACGGTGACCACGCTGGCCGGCGTGCATCTCGATCTCGATCGCTACGACCGCCGCCGCGTCGACGGGCTGTGGATGAACCGTGACAGCGTCGATCGCATGATCGAGAGGCTGATCGGCTGGGATTTCCAGCAGCGTTGCGCCAACCCCTGCATCGGCGCAGACCGTGCCGACCTCGTGCTCGCCGGCTGCGCCATCCTGGAAGCGATCCGCGGTGTCTGGCCGTCCGAGCGGCTGCGCGTCGCCGACCGCGGCTTGCGCGAAGGTATCCTGAGCGAACTGATGGCCGATGACGGCATCTGGCGTAATGATGGGCGTGGCCGGTAATGGGTAATAAACCGGGAAAGCCGGGTTCAGGGAGCATTCGCGTTCTCAAGACCAGGATCAAGAAGAAGAGCGGCTTGAAGGAATCTTCGCGCCGCTGGCTCGAGCGCCATATGAACGATCCCTATGTGCAGCGCTCCAAGGCCGACGGCTACCGCTCCCGCGCGGCCTACAAGCTGATCGAGATCGACGACAAGCACCATCTGCTGAAGCTGGGCATGAAGGTGATCGACCTGGGTGCTGCCCCCGGCGGCTGGTGCCAGGTGGCGGCCGCGCGCACGAAGTCGAGTGCCGAGAATCCACACGTCGTCGGCATCGACTATCTCGAAATGGACGCAGTCCCGGGCGCCGTCATCCTGCAGATGGATTTTCTCGATCCCGACGCACCGCGGAAGCTTGCCGAGGCGCTCGGCGGCCAGCCGGATGTGGTGCTGTCCGATATGGCCGCACCCACGACAGGGCACCGCCGCACCGATCATCTGCGCACCATGCATCTGTGCGAAGTCGCGGCCGATTTCGCGCTGCACGTCCTGAAGCCCGGCGGGCATTTCCTCGCCAAGACATTTCAGGGCGGCGCCGAGAACGAGCTCCTGTCGCGGCTGAAGCAGAACTTCCGCTCGGTCCACCACGTCAAGCCGCCGGCCTCGCGCGATGAGTCGGTGGAGCTTTACCTGCTGGCGAAGGAGTTTAAGGGTTAGCGCTTCTCCTTCTCCCCTTGTGGGAGAAGGTGGCCGCGAAGCGGCCGGATGAGGGGTGTTCCAGGGAGCGCCGACGTCTCACTCCGCTGGAACACCCCTCATCCGTCTCGGCGCTGTCGCGCCGATCCACCTTCTCCCACAAACAAGGGGAGAAGGGACAGGCGCTCACTTCCCCGCGGTCCCCACCGCCTCCAGCGTCTTCGGCGTGGTCAGCCGGCCGTGCCCCGAGACGGCATTGCCCGCTTCCGGCGCAAGCCGCATGAAGGTGATCGACGCCGCTGCCGAGACCGCCGCCACGATGAAGAAGGCGATGTGGAAGTCGCTCAAGGTCAGCGGCCCGCCATGGATCGAGGTCGATACTTCGAGAATGCCGCCGGCCAGCGCCACGCCGAGCGCGATCGACAATTGCTGGAAGACCGCGGTGATCGGCGTCGCCTTGCTGGTGTCGGCGGGCGTGATCTCGGCATAGGAGAGCGCATTGACGCCGGTGAAGAACATCGAACGGATGAAGCCTCCGACCAAAAGGATCGCCAGCATCAGCGCATAGGGCGTCTGCGGCGTGAACAGGCCGTAAATGGCGATCGAGGCGGCCGCGACCAGCGAGCCCCAGATCAGCACGCGCCGGAAGCCGGCAAGGCGGAAGAGCAGCGCGGTAACGAACTTCATGCCGATGGCGCCGATCGCCGAAACGAAGGTGATCATGCCGGACTGGAAGGGCGTCAGCCCGAAACCGATCTGGAACATCAGCGGCAAAAGGAACGGCACCGCGCCGATGCCGATGCGAAACAGCGAACCGCCGAGCACGGAGGATCGGAAGACCTGGTTGCGGAACAGTTCCAGCGCCAGCAGCGGGTTCGTGGCGCGGCGGGCGTGGATGAGATAAAGCACGCCAGAGACCGCGCCGACGGCGACGGTGATGAAGCCGGCCATCGGCGGCAGCGCCGGCAGGCTGACGACGGAAAGGCCGAAGACGACGCCGGAAGCGGCGAGCCCCGAGAGCACGAAACCGGGGAAATCGAGCGGCGGCGTCTCGGCCGGCTCGGTTTCCGGCAAATAGCGCGTGGCAAGCCACATGCCGATGAGGCCGATCGGCACGTTGATCAGAAAAATCCAGTGCCAGGTGAAATAGGTGGTGATGAAGCCGCCGATCGGCGGGCCGACCAGGGGCCCGACCAGCGCCGGCACGGTCAGCCAGGACATTGCTGCGACCAACTCGTTCTTCGGCGTGGCGCGCACCAGCACCAGGCGTCCGACCGGCGTCATCATGGCGCCGCCGATGCCTTGCAGGAAGCGCGACACCACGAAGGCCGGCAGCGAATTGGCGAAGGCGCAGGCGACCGAGCCGGCAATGAAGACGCCGATCGCGGCGCGAAACACGTTCTTGGCCCCAAACCGGTCCGCCATCCAGCCGCTGATCGGAATGAAGATCGCCAGCGACACCAGATAGGCCGTCAGCGCCAGCTTCAGCGCGATCGGGCTGGTGTGGATGTCGATCGCGATCGCCGGCAGCGATGTGGCGATCACGGTCGAATCCATGTTTTCCATGAAAAGAGCGACCGCCAGGATGAGCGGGATGATGCGGTTCAAGGGAAACGCCCTGATTTGTCTTCGCGAATCTGGAGCCTGGCTTGGGGGCGAGCCGGCACGCCCGGGCGGTTATCACGCATTGGTCCGGGTGTCGCATTAAATTGCTGTCACTTTTGTGCGACCGCAACCGCTGGTGGACGCAACCGACAGCGGTGCTTGATAAATGAGGGCTCC
Organism: Mesorhizobium sp. Arg314; assembly: GCF_053714275.1. Classification (NCBI taxonomy): domain Bacteria; kingdom Pseudomonadati; phylum Pseudomonadota; class Alphaproteobacteria; order Hyphomicrobiales; family Phyllobacteriaceae; genus Mesorhizobium; species Mesorhizobium sp. Arg314. The sequence goes on from NZ_JBSKBP010000027.1 coordinate 11,985, forward strand.
ATCGCTATTGTAGTGAAAATAACTACAATGGGTGTAATTGTGGATGAAGCCGTTTCAGCAGCCGATGCCAATCGTAGGTTCTCTCATATCTTGCGCGAAGTACGTGATGGCCGGAGCTACGTGGTGACCAGCCACGGGCGGCCTGTGGCCCGGATCGTACCTGCTGAAAAGGACGAAGGCGTGGCCGCCCGCTCGCGCGCGGCATTGTTGTCGCGACTCAAACAGCAGCCGATCGTCAAAGTCGAAGGCTGGACACGCGATGATCTCTATGAGGACGATCGGTGAAGGTGGCGCTCGACACCAACATTCTTGTGTATGCAGAAGGGGTCGATAGCGCTGAAAAACGCGATACCGTCCTCGAATTGTTGAGCAACGTTCCGCAAGAGGCGGCCATCGTTCCGATCCAAGTGTTGGGCGAACTGTACAATGTGCTTGTCCGCAAGGCCGGGCGATCGCGGGAAGTCGCTCGCGATACGCTGCTGGGTTGGCAGGACGCATTTCCGGTTGCCGGAACGACGCCCGAGGTGATGCTGATGGCAGCCGACTTGGCTGCGGATCACCATTTTGGCATCTGGGACGCGGTCATCCTTTCCACGGCCTCGCAAACGGGTTGCCGGCTCCTCTTGTCCGAGGACCTACAAGATGGCTTTACCTGGGGAGGCGTAACCGTGGTCAATCCTTTTGCGTCGCCGCGTCATGCTTTGCTCGATGCCTTCCTGGGCGCCGACTAGCATCTGACATACCGCGCAACGACCGGCTTTTCATCGCCCGCCGGACGTGTTACCAGCCAGCGCCAATCCTGAAAGGGAAGATCAGAGTCGGCGCTGGCCATCTTGGCCCAGCGCCTTTTCCGCATTCAAAAGGACTGGCCATGGCTAAAATCATCGAAACGTCCACCGGCGCTCTGGCGCTGACCTTCGACGACGTGCTCTTGCAGCCCGGCCATTCCGAGTTCATGCCGGGCGAGACCGATATCCGCACCCGCATTGCCGGCGATATCGACCTCAACGTGCCGATCCTTTCGGCCGCCATGGACACCGTCACCGAGGCGCGGCTGGCGATCGCCATGGCACAGGCCGGCGGCATCGGCGTCATCCATCGCAATCTGACGCCGGCCGAGCAGGCCGAGCAGGTCCGGCAGGTCAAGAAATTCGAATCCGGCATGGTGGTGAACCCGGTCACCATCGGTCCGGACGCCACACTCGCCGACGCGCTGGCGCTGATGCGCGGCAACGGCATTTCCGGCATTCCGGTGGTCGAGAATGGCGGCACCGGCGGCCATACGGTCGGCCGGCTCGTCGGCATCCTCACCAACCGTGACGTGCGCTTTGCCTCCGATCCGGCGCAGAAGGTCTATGAACTGATGACCCGTGAGAACCTGATCACGGTCAAGGAGAATGTCGACCAGGACGAGGCCAAGCGCCTGCTGCACAAGCACCGCATCGAGAAGCTGGTGGTGGTCGACAGGAAGGGCAATTGCGTCGGCCTGATCACCGTCAAGGACATCGAGAAATCGCAGCTCAACCCGCATGCCACCAAGGACGCGCAAGGGCGGCTGCGCGCCGCCGCGGCCACCAGTGTCGGCGATGACGGCTTCGAGCGCGCCGAGCGACTGATCGACGCCGGCGTCGACCTTTTGGTCATCGACACCGCGCACGGCCATTCGCAGCGCGTGCTGGACGCAGTGGCGAGGGCAAAGAAATTGTCCAACTCCGTGCGCATCCTGGCGGGCAATGTCGCCACCGCCGACGGCACGCGGGCGCTGATCGACGCCGGCGCCGACGCCGTCAAGGTCGGCATCGGCCCGGGCTCGATCTGCACCACCAGAATCGTCGCCGGCGTCGGCGTCCCGCAATTGTCGGCGATCATGTCGGCGGTCGAGACGGCCAGCAAGGCCGGCGTGAGCGTCATTGCCGATGGCGGCATCAAATATTCGGGCGATCTCGCCAAGGCGCTCGCCGCAGGCGCAAGTGCCGCCATGATCGGCTCGCTGCTCGCCGGCACCGACGAGAGCCCTGGCGAGGTCTATCTGCACCAGGGCCGCTCCTTCAAGGCTTACCGTGGCATGGGCTCGGTCGGCGCCATGGCGCGCGGCTCGGCCGATCGCTACTTTCAGGCCGAGGTCCGCGACACGCTGAAACTGGTCCCGGAGGGCATTGAAGGGCAGGTTCCCTACAAAGGACCTGTGGCTGGCGTGCTGCACCAGCTTGCAGGCGGCCTGAAAGCCGCTATGGGTTATGTGGGTGGACGTGACCTTGCTGATTTCCGCGAGCGCGCCACCTTTGTGCGCATATCCAACGCCGGACTTCGTGAAAGCCACGCCCATGACGTCACGATCACCCGCGAAAGCCCCAACTATCCGGGCGGACTTTGATCGGCAAGCCGATCGGCCCGGCAGCCAGGGGCTGTGGCGTGGCTTGAGTGTGGCGGTGCTGCGACTGTCGCGGCATGCGGCGGCGCTGTCTGTTGCCTCGATTGCGCTTTTCCTTGTCATGACGGCGCTGGAGTTCTTCTATTTCCAGCGCCTGAGCGGCGGCCTGGCGTCACTCGACATGCGCGTCGCCGGCTTCACGCCCGACGAAGGCATGGCGTGGCTCACCGCGCTCGGCCGGCGCGGCGGCGAGATCATCATCGTCTGGCACTACCTGACCTTCGACCTCCTGTTTCCGGCGCTGTTGTCACTCACTCTGGTCAGCCTCATTCTTGCCTTCGGCCGGCGGCTCAGCACTTTCCGCGCCATGCCGGCGCAAGTGCAGGTCCTGTTCTCGCTTGTGCTGGTGCTACCCTATGCGGTCGCCGACTATGCCCAGAACCTCGCCGTCGCGCGGCTGTTGTCCGATTTTCAGTCGGCCAATCCCGATTCTCTGGCATTCGCCTCCTTGCTGACCGTCACCAAATTCGCGTTGCTGGCGATCCCATTCTTCGTCATCGCGGTCTTCGCGCTGGCCGCACAGCGGCGGCGCTGACGGAAGGAGGGGCGCACATATGCACCAGACCGCCATCTTCTGGCCGATGCTGGCGCACGTGCTCCTGGTCTACATCGTCTATATGGTGATGCTGAAGCGGCGCTATTGGGCCGTGAAGTCGGGCGAGGCCAGGGTCAGCCAGTACAGGGTCCGCTCGACCGAACCGGCATCGAGCGTCACCGTCGCCAACAATCTGATCAACCAGTTCGAGCTGCCGGCTCTCTTCCATGTGCTGTGCCTGGCGCTGTTCGTCACCAACGGCGTGAATTATCTCACGCTGGTGCTGATGTGGGTGTTCATAGTCACGCGCTATATTCACGCCTGGGTGCATCTCGACAGAAACTATGTGCTACACCGCAGCCGCGCCTTCTTCCTCGGCGCGGGCATACTTCTCATCGCCTGGATCTGGTTCGCGCTCCACCTGCTCGGGGCGGTGTGATGCTCGCCTTTCCCCTTCTCCCCTTGTGGGAGAAGGTGTCGCCAAAGGCGACGGATGAGGGGTGCTCCAGGGAAAGCCAGCGTCTCACTTCGCTGGAACACCCCTCATCCGTCTCGGCGCTGCGCGCCGATCCACCTTCTCCCACAAGGGGAGAAGGGAGAGATCCTAAAGATCGAACACCGCGATCCTGCGCTTGTCGAATTTGATGCCGATCTCGCCGCGCACCAGCCTTAGCGCCTGCTCGCCGAAAACGGCGCGGCGCCAGCCTTGCAGCGCCTGCACGTCGGCCTCGTCGCCCTCGGCCGCGATGCGGTCGATATCGTCGCTGGAGGCAAGCACCTTGGTGGCGACGCCTTCCTTCTCGGCGACGATCCTGAGCAGCACTTTGAGCAGCTCCGCCGCCGCGTTCGATCCTTCAGGCGGCTGCACGCTTTTAGGCAGTTTCGGCATCGCGTCCTTGGGCAGGGCAAGGGCGGCGTTGACCGCGCCAAGCAGCGCCGTTGCCGTCGCGGAGCGTTCCCAGCCCTTCGGCGTGGTGCGCAGCTTGCCGAGCGCCGCCGTGTCGCGCGGCGCCTGCTGCGCGATCTCGTAGATCGCGTCGTCCTTGAGCACGCGGCCGCGCGGCACGTCGCGCTCGCGCGCCTCGCGCTCGCGCCAGGCCGCCACGGCTTGCACGATCGCAAGCTCCTGTGGCTTGCGCAGCCGCATCTTCAGCCGCTTCCAGGCGTCCTCGGGATGCGGATCGTAGGTCTCGCGCGAGGTGAGGACGTCCATCTCCTCGTTCAGCCAATGGGCGCGGTCCTCGCGTGTCAGCTCGGCGCTGAGATGCTGATAGACCTTGATCAGGTGGGTGACGTCGGCAAGCGCGTATTCGAGCTGCTTGTCCGAAAGCGGCCGGTGCCGCCAATCGGTGAAGCGCGAGGACTTGTCCAGCCGGGCGCCGGTGACCTTCTGGACGAGCTGGTCATAGGAAACGCTGTCGCCGAAGCCGCAGACCATCGCCGCCACCTGCGTGTCGAACACTGGATGCGGCACCAGATTGCCGAGATGGACGATGATTTCGATGTCCTGGCGCGCCGCGTGGAAGACCTTCAGCACCGCTTCATTGGCCATGAGCCGGAAAAACGGTTTCAGGTCGATGTCGGGCGACAACGGATCGATAAGCGCCTCAATCCCAGGCGCGGCGATCTGGATCAGGCAGAGGATCGGCCAGAAGGTCGTCTCGCGGATGAATTCGGTATCGACGGTAACGAATTCCGACTTTTCGAACGCCGCGACAACGCTCTCGAGTTCTTCTTGTGTGGTGATGACGCGCATCAAATCGCTTTTGGCACAATATCAGGCCTCCTTCAATTTCAGCCGCGCGCGCTTTCGTCAAGCGCCGCAACGTCATCACGCACCGCTACTTTCGCGGGAGGGCGATATCCGATGGCCCGGCAGGGTGATTCAGGCCTCGCCGACCGGCGCCTCCGCCGGTTGCCTTGCGATATCGGTGACTTCGGCCGATGGCCGTCGCCCAAGCGCGCCGGCGGTGGCCAGGCTGAGCAGGATGAAGGGGATGCCGATGCCATAGGCCGAGCGGATACCCCAGTGGTCCGACACGAAGCCGAGCAGCGGCGGACCAAGCAGAAAGGCGACGAAGGAGATCTGCGACAACGCCGCGACATTGATCGCCGCGGGACGGTCGGTGCGCTGCGCCGCCGCCGAGATCGCCAGCGGGAAGATGGTGCTGCTGCCGATGCCCAGAAGCGCAAAGCCCAGCATCGAGATGAAGGGCAGGGGCGAGAAGAACACGATGAACACGCCGACCGCCATTGTTGCCAACAGCACGCGCGCCACGCCGCTCGGCGAGTGGCGATCGACAAAGCTATCGGCGAAGAAGCGTGTCGTCGCCTGCGAGAAGGCGAACAGCGCCACCGTGATCCCGGCAACGAACGGGCCCGATTCGAACACGGTGCGCATATAGATCGCCGACCAGTCCATGCTGGCGCCTTCCATCAGCATGGCCGACAGCGTCACCGCGACGAGGATGAGGATCGGCAGCGTCGGCCGGGCAAACATCGGCGGCTTTTCGCCGGTCGCGGCGAAACGGGCAGGCGCCGGTTCGAAGCCGCCGAGGAACAGCGCCGTCGCAACCGCCACCATCGGCGCGACCAGCGCCAGATGCCATTGCGGCGACAGGCCGAGATGGGCCAGCACGCCGCCGAACAGCCCGGCGCCGAAGAAGCCGATGCTCCAGAACGAATGCGCGCGGTTCATGATGCGGCGCCGGAGCAGAAACTCGGTCCTGTCGGCCTCGACATTCAGGATGATTTCGATGCTGCCGATCATCAATCCGACGGGGAGCAGCATCAGGAAAAGAGCGGCCGGGCCTGGTGCGTGCACCGCGACGGCATAGACGAGGGCAAGCAGCGGCACAAGCCAGAGCAGCGCGCGACGAAAGCCCACGCGCTCCAGGATCGGCGTCGCCAGCGTCAGCGCGATCAGGGTGCCGATCGGCGTCCCTATCAGGGCGAGACCGAGCGTGCCGTCCTTGATCTCCATGGCACGCTTGATGTCGGGCAGGCGCGGAAAGATGTTGCCCATTGCAAAGGAGTAGATCGCGAAGCCCGCATAGACGCGGTGCTGGGGGGCGAGTTTCAGGCCAAGGGTCATCACGAGCAATCCAACAAGGAGATTTTGGCGGGCACACTTTCAGCTCCGCTCACGACTCTGCTTCTTGCATGAACAGGCAAAACATGCAAGAATGTGCACAAATGAACAGGATCGTGCATGCTCACCGAGGAACGGCACCAATTCATTCGCGACCAGCTTGCGGCGGACGGAAAGGTGCTGGCTGGCGAGCTCGCCACCCGCTTCGGCGTCTCGGAAGACACGGTGCGACGCGATCTCAGGGAACTCGCCAAGGCCGGCCAGTTGCGCCGCGTCTATGGCGGGGCGGTCGCATCGGCGCCCTTTGCCGGGGCGACGCTCAGCCAGCGCAGCCGTCATGCGGTCGAGGAAAAGACACGTCTGGCCAAGTCGGCGGTGAGGCTGCTCAGCGCGGGGCAGTCGCTGTTCATCGACGGCGGCACGACCAACGAGGCGATTGCCAGGGCGATCCCGCGTGACGTCCAACTGACCGTCGCCACCAATTCACTGGGCGTCGCGTCGGCTCTCACGGCCCTTCCCCTGGTCGAACTGATCGTGCTCGGCGGCCGCTATGTGCCCGATCTCGGCACCTGCGTCGGCGCCGACACGCTCGCTGCCGTGGCGCAGCTCGGCGCCGATCTGTTCTTTCTCGGCTCCTGCGGGCTGGATGTCGCGCGCGGCGTCACCGCCTTCGATTCGGCCGAAGCCGAAGTGAAACGCGCCATGGCCAGGAACAGTGCTGGCATCGTTATCGCCGTCACCAACGACAAGCTCGCCACCGCGGCGCCGTATCGCGTGGCGGGGGCGGAGGCGATCCGCCACCTGGTGGTGGAAAAGACGGCGCCCGCCGCCATCCTCGCGGATTTCCAAAGCCAGGGTGCGCAAGTCCACTTTGCCTGATCGGCGGAAGCGGCGCGGCTGTGTGACCGCTTGCCTTGACAAAGCCTGCCTCTCATGCGCTTTTCGCGCCAATTTTCGAGCCGGGCCGATGCCCGCAATTTCCGGACTTTACCCCATGACCACCCATCGCTACCGCAGCCATACCTGTGCCCAGTTGAGAAAGAGCGACGTCGGCAATTCCGTCCGCCTGTCGGGCTGGGTGCATCGCGTGCGCGATCATGGCGGACTGCTCTTCATCGACCTGCGCGACCACTACGGCCTGACCCAGATCGTCGCCGATCCGGATTCGCCGGCTTTCAAGGTTGCCGAGACACTGCGCGGCGAATGGGTGATCCGCGTCGACGGCGAGGTCAAGGCGCGGCTGCCGGAGACCACAAACGCCAACCTGCCGACTGGCGAGATCGAGATTTTCGCGCGCGAGATCGAGGTGCTGTCGGCCGCCAAGGAACTGCCGCTCCCGGTTTTCGGCGAGCCGGATTATCCGGAAGACATCCGCCTGAAATACCGCTTCCTCGACCTGCGCCGCGAAACGCTGCACAAGAACATCGTGGCGCGCACCAAGATCATCGCCGAGATGCGCAAGCGCATGGGGGAGATCGGCTTCACCGAGTTCTCGACGCCGATCCTGACCGCCTCGTCGCCGGAAGGCGCGCGCGACTTCCTGGTGCCGTCGCGCATCCACCCCGGCACCTTCTACGCGCTGCCGCAGGCGCCGCAGCAGTACAAGCAATTGATCATGGTCTCCGGCTTCGACCGCTATTTCCAGATCGCCCCCTGCTTCCGCGACGAGGATCCGCGCGCCGACCGGCTGCCCGGCGAATTCTACCAGCTCGACCTCGAGATGAGCTTCGTCGAGCAGGACGACGTGCTCTCCACCATGGAGCCGGTGCTTCGCGGCGTCTTTGAGACTTTTGCCGCCGGCAAGCCGGTGACCCAGAAATTCCGCCGCATTCCCTATGACGAGGCGATGCGCACCTACGGCACCGACAAGCCGGACCTGCGCAACCCGATCGAGATGCAGGCGGTCTCGGATCATTTCCGCGATTCCGGCTTCAAGGTGTTCGCCAACATCCTGGCCAACGATCAGAAGGCCGAGGTATGGGCCATTCCGGCCAAGACCGGCGGCAGCCGCGCCTTCTGCGACCGCATGAATTCCTGGGCGCAAGGCGAGGGCCAGCCGGGACTGGGCTACATCTTCTGGCGCAAGGAGGGCGACAAGCTCGAAGGCGCCGGCCCGATCGCCAAGAACATCGGCGAGGAGCGCACCGAGGCGATCCGCCAGCACCTCGGCCTCGCCGATGGCGATGCCGCCTTCTTCGTCGCCGGCGACCCGAAGAAGTTCGTCACCTTCGCGGGTGCGGCGCGCACGCGCGCCGGCGAGGAACTGAACCTTGTCGACCGCGAGCGGTTCGAGCTCTGCTGGATCGTCGACTTCCCGTTCTTCGAATGGAACGAGGACGAGAAGAAGATCGACTTCGCCCACAATCCGTTCTCCATGCCGCAGGGCGGCATCGATGCGCTGAACGGCGAGCAGCCGCTCGGCATCAAGGCGTTCCAGTACGACATGGTCTGCAACGGATTTGAGATCGCGTCGGGCGGCATCCGCAACCATCTGCCGGAGACCATGGTCAAGGCGTTCGAAATGGTCGGCCTGGACCGCGCGACGGTGGAAGAGCGCTTTGGCGGCCTCTATCGCGCCTTCCAGTATGGCGCGCCGCCGCATGGCGGCATGGCGGCGGGCGTCGACCGCATCGTCATGCTGCTCGTGGGCGCCAAGAACCTGCGCGAGATCACCATGTTCCCGATGAACCAGCAGGCCTACGACCTGTTGATGAACGCGCCTTCGGAAGCGACCGCGCAGCAGCTGCGTGAGCTGTCGCTGCGCGTCGCGGTGGCGAAGAAGGACTGACGGCAGCGTTGCAACTGCCCTTTCTCCCCGTCTCTATACGGGGAGAAATGTCAGGCAGGACAATGAGGGGCAGCGCGGGTGCTGGCGACTTGCGAGCGGCCGTAGCAGCCGAGGCCTTCTGACAGGCAATCGGTTCAGCATCGAATTTCATATTCGCAAGCGTCGGCGCTGCCCCTCGTCCGCCTGCCGGCACCTTCTCCCCGTATAGTGACGGGGAGAAGGCAGCTAATTCGCTCAGTCCTGGTTCGCCTTGACCTTGACGCCGAGCGTCTTGGGCAGGTCGAGCGGATTGGACATGGCGCCGGCCATGATCAGCGCGAAGGGCACCGACGACGGCGGTTCGGCCGAGATTTCCAGGCTCTTCGGATCGTCGAGGAAGGTGTTCACCGCTGCCGAGACTTCCGCCGTCAGCTCGGGATTGTTGAGCTGCGCCATGCCGAACGGCACGATCGCCTTGGCTTGGTTGGCGACGTCCTTGCCCGACATACCCTGCTGCTTGCCGACATAGTCCAGCACCTTGCCGGTCAGAGAATCGTCCTGGTAGCGGATCGAGGCGCCGTTGAAGGAAAGCTGCTGCATCAGGCCGAGCATGGCCATCCCCTGCGCCGATTTGTCGGCGCCTTCCGGCTGCGAGGCGAGCTGCTTCTGCATGGCCTGCATCGACTTGATGAAGTCGACCGTGTAGCCACCAAGGTTGAAGGTCATGCCGAGCGTGCCGGCATTCTCGACCGAGATGTCATACTTCGACAGCTCCATCTTGCCGTCGCTGGGCTGCCAGGTGCCGGCCATGGCAATGGTGCCCGAGATGTTCTGGTAGCCAAGCGCCTCGATCGCTTCCTTCGATTTCGGGTCGTCGACCAGCGACAGGTCGGCGGTGAATTTTTCGGTGTTGGCGGTGAAGTCCATCGCCTTGCCATCGGCCGGCGGGGTGATCTGGACGGCAAGCCCGTCCATTGCGAACGCCGTCTTGTCGCCGACCTTGACCGTCATGTTGGACAGCTCGGCCGATTTGTACATCATCAGCGAGCCGAGCGGGTCCGTGCCGCCTTCGGCCGGAACCTTCATGTCATGGATGACCACCGGGCTGAGATTGAGCGTCACGCCGTCCTTGCTGTGCTCGAAAGGCGAGGTCGAGACGGTGGCGATCTCATAGCCGCCATTGGCCCCGGTGACCCCTTCCAGCTTCACGTCGCCGATCGGCAGCGCTTCCTTCTCGGCCGCCGGCTTGATGGAAACACCCTGCAGCACAGCGTTCGAATCATCGCCGGAGACGCCGGTCCAGGAAATGTCGACGCCCTGGGCGGCAAGGGCGGCCTTGATACGCTCGGCCACCGCCGGATCGGCGGCGAAGGCCGCGTTGAGCGGCAGCGTCAGCAGAAAGGTCGAAAAGGCCAGTTTCTTGAGCGTTGAGCGTTGAGTTTTCATGGCGAGTTCCCTGTCCTGATTTGCTGTGATGAAATTGTTTTGAAACCTGCTCCATCACCATTCCGTGACGAACGGGACGGGAAAAAGGCATTTCCCGGCACATTTGTCGAAAATGGCGATGAAAAGCAAACGCCGTCGGCAGCCATTGCCCGATGCGGTGAATTTGTCATGAAGACCGCGGCTTCCCTCCGCCAGCGCGTTGCATGCCAGATAGAGGCCGCATGTAACGGATTGATGTTGGCCGTCGTCGTGATGCCGCCGGTGCCTGTTGCAGATCGGCGGCAAATTGCAGCCGCCGCCGCGCCGCTTCCGTGAAATCCTTCACACCGCTGATCGGGCTTTTGCGGCCGCGACGAATGCGCCGACGTTCACGCGGCGCTTGCCGCGAATCACCCGCTCGGCTAGTCCAAATCCATGGGAAAAAGGCTTTTGCCGCCTGATGACAATGGCGGCGGCGACAAAATCGAACCGGTCGATCTGAAGGAAGCGCTCGAGCGGCGCTATCTCGCTTACGCGCTGTCGACCATCATGCACCGGGCACTGCCGGATGTGCGCGACGGGCTGAAGCCGGTCCATCGCCGCATCATGCATGCCATGCGGCTGTTGCGGCTCAACCCCGATCAGGGCTTCGCCAAATGCGCCCGCATCGTCGGCGACGTGATGGGCAAGTTCCACCCGCATGGCGACCAGTCGATCTACGACGCCTTGGTGCGCCTCGCGCAGGACTTCTCGATGCGCTACCCGCTGGTCGACGGGCAGGGCAATTTCGGCAACATCGACGGCGATAACGCCGCCGCCATGCGCTACACCGAAGCGCGCATGACCGAGGTGGCAAGCGAGCTGCTTGCCGGCATCACCGAGGACGCGGTCGACTTTCGGCCGACCTACAATGAGGAGGACGAGGAGCCGTCCGTTCTCCCCGGCGCCTTTCCGAACCTGCTCGCCAATGGCTCTTCCGGCATCGCAGTCGGCATGGCCACATCCATTCCGCCGCACAACGCCGCTGAGCTTTGCGACGCCGCGCTCCATCTGATCGAGCATCCGGAAGCGCCGGTGGTGAAGCTGATGGATTTCGTCCAGGGGCCGGATTTCCCGACCGGCGGCATCATCGTCGACAGCCGCGCCTCGATCCTCGAAGCCTATGAGACGGGCCGCGGCGGTTTCCGCGTGCGCTCCAAATGGGGCCAGGAGGACCAGGGCAGGGGTACCTGGAGCATCGTCGTCACCGAGATCCCTTACGGCGTGCAGAAGGCCAGGCTGATCGAAAAGATCGCCGAGCTTTTGATGGCGCGCAAGCTGCCGTTGCTCGAAGACATCCGCGACGAGAGTGCGGAAGACATCCGGGTCGTCCTGGTGCCCAAGAGCCGCGCCGTCGATCCCGGCCTGCTGATGGAATCGCTGTTCAAGCTCACCGAGCTCGAAAGCCGCTTCCCGCTCAACATGAACGTGCTGTCGCGCGGCAAGGTGCCGAACGTCCTCTCGCTGAAGGGCGTGCTGAAGGAGTGGCTCGACCACCGCCGCGAGGTTCTGATCCGCCGCTCGAAATACCGGCTCGGCGAGATCGAGAAGCGGTTGGAAATCCTCGCCGGCTACCTGATCGCCTATCTCAACATCGACGAGGTCATCAGGATCATCCGCGAGGAGGATGAGCCCAAGCAGGTGATGATGGCCCGCTGGTCGCTCACCGACAACCAGGCCGAAGCCATCCTCAACATGCGCCTGCGCGCTTTGCGCAAGCTCGAAGAGATCGAGATCCGCAAGGAATTCGAGGGCCTCACCGAGGAGAAGAAGCAGATCGAGGCCCTGCTGGCATCCGACGCCAAGCAATGGTCGACGATAAAATGGGAAGTCACCAAGGTCCGCGACCAGTTCGGTCCGGAGACCGATCTCGGCAAGCGCCGCACCCAGTTTGCCGATGCGCCCGAGCATGATTTGACCGACATCGCGCATGCCATGATCGAGCGCGAGCCGGTCACCGTCGTCGTGTCGGAAAAGGGCTGGCTGCGCGCCATGAAGGGTCACTTGACCGACCATTCGCAGCTTGCCTTCAAGGAGGGCGACAGCCTGAAGCTTGCCTTCCACGCCCAGACCACCGACAAGATACTGGTCTTCACCACCGGCGGCAAGTTCTACACCATCGGCGCCGACCGGCTGCCGGGCGGGCGCGGCCATGGCGAGCCGATCCGCATCATCGTGGACATGGAGAACGATCAGGACATCGTCACCGCCTTTGTCCACGATCCCAAGCGCAAGCTGCTGCTCGTCTCCTATGACGCCAACGGTTTCGTCATTTCGGAGGAAGAGGTCGTCGCCAACACCCGCAAGGGCAAGCAAGTGATGAACGTCAAGGCGCCGGACGAGGCCAAGCGCTGCATCCCGGTTTCGGGCGACCATCTCGCCATTGTCGGCGAGAACCGCAAGTTGCTGGTCTTCCCGCTGGCCGAAATCCCGGAAATGGCGCGCGGCAAGGGGGTGCGCCTGCAGAAATACAAGGATGGCGGCGTGCTGGACCTGAAAACATTCACGATTGCAGCCGGGCTCTCCTGGCAGGATTCGGCCGACCGCACCTTCGTCAAGTCGCGTGAGGAACTGGCCGAATGGATAGGGGCGCGGGCGGCGGCCGGCCGCATGGTGCCGAAGGGTTTCCCGAGGACGGGGAAATTTGGGTGAAGTGCGCCTTTCCTTCTCCCCTTGTGGGAGAAGGTGGACGAGCGAAGCTCGGCCGGATGAGGGGTGTTCCAGCTTGGCGATGCGTTTGAAATTGCCTTCGCCTCACTCCGTCCAACACCCCTCATCCGTCTCGGCGCTACGCGCCGATCCACCTTCTCCCACAAGGGGAGAAGGAAGAGCGCAAACATTTGGACTGTCGTCACGATTGCTGCACTATGATGGTGCATAAGCATCCATTGAACCATCGGGCAGGGGAGAAACGCCGGGTTGAAGCGGACTGAGATCCAGAAGCCGGGGCAGCGCCTGTTCGGCCTGTCGAGCCCGCTCAGGGCGGCCGTCATCCCGCCGTTGTCGGCGGCGCGCTGGCTTCTGGTGCTGATCGCCGCCGCCGGCGTCTATTTCTTCCACGGCTTCCTGTTCCCGGTGCTGGCGGCGCTCGTCATCGCCTTCGCCAGCTGGCCGCTCTATCGCCGGCTGCTTACCGCGGTCGGCGGCAATCGCACCGTCGGCGCGACGCTGGCAATCCTCTTCATCCTCACCTTCCTGGTGGTGCCGATCGCGCTTGCCGGCACCTATGCCATCAACGAACTGCGTGAGTGGGTGACCTGGGCGATCGAGACCAACCGACACGGTTCGGTGACGCCGCAATGGATCGTCACCATGCCGGTCGTCGGCGAGTGGCTGAACGAGCAGTGGATCGCCTATCTCGGCCACCCCGGCGGCATCGGCGAATTGATCCAGCTGATCAGCGGCTCCAACATCGGCAACATCTATCGCGGCGCTTTGGTCGCTGGCGGCAGCGCCTTCGGCCTGTTGCTGACACTTTTGTTCATGATGATCGCGCTGTTCTTCGCCTATCGCGACGGCGAGGCTTTCGCCGCGCAGGTCGATCGAGTCGGCGAGCGCATCCTGCCGATGCGCTGGGAGCGGTTCTCGCGTGTCGTGCCGGCGACCATCTCGTCCACCGTGACCGGCATGACCATCATCGCCATCGGCGAGGGGCTTGTGCTGGGCGTCGCCTACTGGCTGGCCGGCGTGCCGTCGCCGGTCACGCTCGGCGCGCTCACTGGCATCATGGCGCTGATCCCGGGAGGCGCGCCGCTTTCCTTCACCCTGGTGTCGATCTACCTTGCCGCCAGCGGCAAGCTGATCGCCGGCGTGGTGCTGTTCGTCTGGGGCGCGGTCGAGCTCTTCGTCGTCGACAAGACCTTGCGCCCCAAGCTTGTCGGCGGGCCGATCAAACTGCCTTTCCTGCCGACTTTTTTCGGCCTGATCGGCGGCGTCAAGACGATGGGTTTTCTTGGTCTGTTCATCGGCCCGGTATTGATGGCGCTGCTCGTCGCCATCTGGCGCGAATGGCTGCGCGAGGTGGAATTGATGGACGAGATTCCGCCAGCTGCCGACGAGGCCGGCGGGCCGCCCCGGATCGAGGCGGCCGCCGAGCCTAAAGCGCGCCGCGATCTTTCAGATACGCTTCGCACGCTTTAGATTTTCGATTCAAGCATGTCCTGTCTCCCGAAACCGGTTCCCACTTTCGGGAGACATGCTTTGGGAAAGTTCAGGCCGGGTGAACCACGGCAAGCGCGGCCCGGCGCTTGCGGCCCTCATGCAATTGCCACAGCGAATGCGCCACGAGCGTCACGATCAGGATCGTGCCGCCGATCAGGCTGTTGCGCGAAGGCGCCTCGGCGAAGATCAGCCAGACCCAGACCGGAGCGAGCACGGTTTCCAAAATATAGAACATCGCTACCTCCGGGCCCGAAATGTATTTCGGTCCGTTGGCAAGGCAGAAGAACGAGATCGGCATGATCACGGCCCCGTTGAAGATGATCCACCACGGCGCGCTGACGTGAAAGCCTTCGCCTGGAACCATGAAGACGGCGAGCGCCAGCGGTATGATGACGCCGACGAGCGCGGTGAAGCCCATGTCCTTGCCGCTGGCGCGCGAGATGGTGATGGCCAAGGCGATGAAGAAGGCCGAGCAAAGCGCCATGAAATCGCCGAACAGATGCCCGGTGCCGACCGAGCCGCCGACGATGATCAGCACGCCGAAGATCATCGCCAGCATGGCGATCACGGTTGCAGGCCGGGGTCTTTCCCTGAGGAAGAGCCACGATAGCAGCGCCGCGAATACGGTGTTGAAGGCCAGGATGAAGACAAGGTCGGCGGTCGAGGTGTGATAGACGGCCGTGACGAAGCTTGTCCCGGTCATGCCGTAGCAGAAAGCCACGGCAAGTCCCGACCAGCCCGGAATGAGCTGGGGCGCATTTCTGTCCAACGACCGCCAGATGGCCCATATCACCAGCCCGGCCAGCAAGGTGGTGCCGGTCCGCAACATCATGATCGTCCAGGGGGTGCCGTCGGCGAGCCGGATCAGCGGTATATCGACGGTCAGCGTCAGCCCGCCAATGGCGGTGATCAGAAGACCTTTTTGATGATCGGTATGGGTGGACACTCGGCAGTCTCGCAAACAATCTCGAGGAGGCGCAAAGCAGCCATGCCGCGGTCCTTCCAGCCCGATCGCCGGAAGACCAGCGTCCTTCCTCCTTGAAACAGTTTAAGGATGAAGCGTGGGCGGATCAGCGACTGACCGCTTCGTGGTCGTAGCGTTCCCAGCCTTTCGGACCAAGATGCTCCTGCGGCATGAAGCGCATCTTATAGCTCATCTTGCGCGAGCCGTTGACCCAG
The DNA here is from genome assembly GCF_053714275.1 of Mesorhizobium sp. Arg314. Classification (NCBI taxonomy): domain Bacteria; kingdom Pseudomonadati; phylum Pseudomonadota; class Alphaproteobacteria; order Hyphomicrobiales; family Phyllobacteriaceae; genus Mesorhizobium; species Mesorhizobium sp. Arg314. Next base: position 27,613 of record NZ_JBSKBP010000027.1, read on the forward strand.
TAACCGAGATAGACGTGGGGCAGGCCCATCGCCTTGGCGCGGGCGATGTGGTCGAGGATCATGAAAGTGCCGAGCGAGCGGTCCTCGAAGTCGGGATTGAAGTAGGAATAGACCATCGACAGGCCGTCGGCCATCTTGTCGGTCAGTGCCACCGCGATCAGCTCGCCCTGGCCCCTGCCGGTGATGAAGGTGTCCGGGCCGCGACGCCGGTATTCGATGATCTTGGTGTCGACATGCGTGTCTTCCACCATCATCGCATAGTCGAGCACGGTCATGTCCGACATGCCGCCACGGCGATGGCGGGCGTCGAGATAGCTGCGGAAGAGCGAGTATTGCTCGGTCGATGGCTGCGCGTCATGCATGGCGCCGACCAGATCGGCATTGTGCTGGATGACGCGGCGCATGTTGCGGCTGGGGTCGAATTCCTGCGCCAGGATGCGCACCGACACACAGGCGCGGCACGATTCGCAAGCCGGGCGGTAGGCGATGTTCTGCGAGCGCCGGAATCCGCCTTGCGTCAGCAGGTCGTTCATCTCCGGCGCCTTGTCGCCGACAAGGTGCGTGAACACCTTGCGCTCGAACTGCCCCTCCAGATAGGGGCACGGTGACGGCGCTGTCAGGAAGAACTGCGGCGACTGGGTCGGATGCTGCGTCATCTAATCTTGGAAACGCTCCTGCGAATCGCCCTACCTTTGGCCCGGTCGGCGAAAAATTCAACAGGATTATGCTGCCGCGACGGCCTCGGCCTGTTCATATTTGAGCACAGGCGGCGCAGCGGTTCGATGAACGCGGCCGTGGACACCGTCAGATGTCGGTGCGGGTGACCACGGTGCCGAGCAGCAGGTCGTGCAGCGTGCGCTTGCGGTCGGAGAACAGCGTGACCAGCAGCACCAGCGGCGTCAGGATGACGTTGCCGGCCCAAAACAACACCGAGTGCACCACCGCCGTCATGCCGTCGATGCGGCTGCCGTCGAGCTTCTCCAGGCGGATGCCCATGATCTTCATGCCGGTCGTCGCCTGGTCGCGGCTGCCCAGCGTGTTCCAGATGTAGAGGATGGCGACCATCGGCACCAGCACCGAAAACAGCGCCCAGCCGAGGCCGAAGGTCAAAAGCCCGAGAATGGCGACCAGGATTGCGAAAGGAATGGTCAGCAGCGCAACGAAGAAATAGTCGAGCAGGAAGGCAAAGACGCGCCTTGTCCGCACCCCGCGATAAGCGCGGGTATCCTCGAACCTGGTCGTGATGATCTCGCCGTCCAATATGCGTGCGTTCATGTTCGTTCCTCGATCGCGCCATCCCCATGAGGATGCCTGCCGCCTTGTCAGATGGTGAGGGCGGCCTGGAATTCAAGGAACGTGCGCGCCGGCGGACCGGCGCGATGTCAAAAAATGCCGGGGCAGAGCCTGTAGCGGACCCGTCCGAGATAGTCGCGATACTCCTCTGTCAGCGCCAGGATGCGCTCCTCGCGCAGGATGCGATGGACCTGGAACAGGGTGATGGTCGCGTAGACGGCGAAATTGTAGAGCGAGAAGCTCGATAGCAGGAACAGGATATGCCCCGCCAGGTAGCCGGCATAGATCGGGTGCCGCACGAACCGGTAGGCGCCGCCGGTGACGACGCCGCGATTGGCAGGCAGGATGGCGAAGGAGCGGCCAAGCGACATCTTCCCCCAGATCACCAACCATAGCGCCAGGAACTGCAGCGGTGCCGCGATATAGAGCGGGATGACGGCGATGCCGTTCTGCAGCGATATGAAGCCCGAACCGAAACCGGCCGTCAGCGAGATGAATACCGTGAAAGGGCTCCAGTCGCGGACAATCGGTCGCCGAGCCAGAAGCAGCCAGGTAAAAGTCAGCACATCGGAGATCATGAGTAAAAGAACGTTGAGACGGCCTGGATCGATGACCAGATGGTACACGCCGCGATAGACGAAGATCGCGGCGACTGCCAGCGCGATGAAACGGAACAGGCCCTCGCGCAGGTCGGTGATGGTTTCGCTGCTTCGCAGCCCCGACCAAAAACCCGATTCTGCGCCAGGCAGCGTGTCACTTTTGGAAATCGCCAACTCTGCTACCCCGATGGTTCCCTCGACATGAACCATTGCACGTAAGCCTTGCCGTCCGGTTAAGGTTTCGCTTGCATTTGGTTGCACTGGCGGATTCGTCTGCCGCGGGAATGGTGCGTTGCCAGTTGAACATGACATTCTTCCCGGTTTAGCTTGCTGCGGCGCACAAAGAGGACGGGGACATGGACTACGACATGCTGGTCATCGGCAGCGGCCCTTCGGGGCGCCGCGCCGCGGTGCAATCGGCCAAGCTCGGCAAGTCGGTGCTGGTGGTCGACAGGGGCCGGCGCCTGGGCGGCGTCTCGGTGCATACCGGCACCATCCCGTCGAAGACGCTGCGCGAGACGGTGCTGAACCTCTCGGGCTGGCGCGAGCGCGGCTTCTACGGGCGCGGCTACCGGGTCAAGCAGGATATTTCGATCAGCGATCTGGTCGACCGGCTGCACAAGACACTCGACCATGAGGTCGAGGTGCTGCAGCACCAGTTCATGCGCAACACGGTGAGGAGCGCGCGCGCCGCGGTAAAATTCCTTACGGCCAACAAGGTCAGCCTGACCGCCGACAATGGCGATTGCAGCGAGGTCGGCTTTGCCAACGCGCTGATCGCCGTCGGCACCCGACCGCACCGGCCGGCCGACGTGCCCTTCGACAGGAAGCGCGTCTTCGACAGCGACGAGATGCTGGAACTCCACCATCTGCCGCGCACGCTGACGGTGATAGGCGCCGGCGTCATCGGCGTCGAATATGCCACCATCTTTTCGGCGCTTGACGTGCCGGTGACATTGGTCGAGCCGCGCAACACCATCCTCGATTTCATCGACCGCGAGATCGTGGACGACTTCATCCACCAGATGCGCGACCGCGGCATGACCATTCGCCTCGGCAGCGCGGTCAAGGAGATTGCCTCGAAACCCGACCATGCCGAGGTGACGCTCGCCGACGGCCGCACCATCCGCTCGGAGATGGTGCTCTACGCCGCCGGCCGCACCGGCAATGTCGCCAGCCTCGGCCTCGATTTGGTCGGCATCGAGGCCGACGCCCGGGGCCGCGTCAAGGTCGATCCGCACACGTTCCAGACCAGCGTTCCAAACATCTACGCCTCCGGCGACGTCATCGGCTTCCCAAGCCTAGCCTCAACTTCGATGGAACAAGGACGGGTGGCGGCCTGCCACGCCTTCGGCGTCAACCTGCCGCCGCCGCCGGAAAGCTTTCCCTACGGCATCTACGCGGTGCCTGAGATCTCGACGGTCGGCCTGTCGGAGGAGCAGGTGCGCGAGAGCGGCGCCGCTTATGAGGTCGGCCTTGCCCGGTTCCGCGAAACTTCGCGCGGTCACATCATGGGCGTCAACAGCGGCTTCCTGAAACTATTGTTCTCGGTCGAGACGCGCCGGCTGCTCGGCGCCCATATTGTCGGCGAGGGCGCCACCGAGCTCATCCATATCGGTCAGGCGGTGATCAACCTCGGCGGCACGGTCGACTTTTTCGTCAACAACACCTTCAACTACCCGACGCTGGCCGAAGCCTACAAGATTGCGGGCTTGGATGCCTGGAACCGGATGGGGCAGGGGTGAGGGTTTCGGCGCTGCGGAATCTGTCCAGGCTGGCCGGCTAGATTTCCATCTGCGACAGCAGCGAAAGCATGACGTCGGCCGACGGCATCGGCAGCACCGCCTCGATTTCCGCCGGCCGCACGCCGGCGACGGCGTCGGCATCGCCAGCCACGGTGCCGAGCGGCCCGCGGAACCCGTGCTTCGACCAGGCAAGTTGCTGCAGCTTGGGGCTGGTCAGCGCTTCGAGCAGCGAATCGACCGCCGGATCGATGACGATCAGCGGATGCGACGAATAGACGGTGGGGCGCGGGTAGAGGATTTCCGGCTTGGCGCCGGCGCCGGCCTGCACGCGCTGCCAGCGCGCCGGATCGGCGAGCGCCCACTCGACCAGCTGGTTCTCGTAGCCCACCACCATCGGCTCGGCGCCGAGGCCGCCGGCGATATACTGGTCGAACAGCTTTCCGGACGAGGACGACTTCAAGCCCATGCTGCGGAAGATCGACTTCGCCTCTTCACCATGCCGGGCAAGCAATTCCTGCGTCGCCACGTCGCCGCTCATCAGGCTGAGCACCAGGCCCGCGAACATGAAGCCTGAATTGGAGCGGTTGGGGTCGGTGGAGACGATGCGGGTGCGGCCGTAAAGCTCCGAAATGCCGAGATCCGACCAGTTCTTGCCGGCAAGGATGGCATCGAGCAGCGCCTTGAGGTCGAGCTGGTTGTAGCCGCCCTTGGCAGCGACGGTGACCAGTCCGCTTTTCTTCAGGCCCTCGACCACCGGCCCCCAAGTGTAAGCCACGATCGGCGAATTGAGCACGACCTGGTCGTTGCGGATGGAAACGCCGCTCTTGCGCGCAAGGTCGACCATGATCGACGAGGACGGCCACAGGAATTGCGGTTTCTGCGTCAAGAGCGCCGGCTCGCGTACCATCTCGACCGAGCCGGCGACGCGCGCGTCGAGCTCCAGCCCGTAGCCGCCGAGCGCGCCGACCACATCGGGGTCGGTCAGGAAGGCCTGCTTCTCGCCGCCGATGAAGCCAAACAGATGCGCACGGTTGCCGAGATAGCCGCGGAACTCCGGCCGGTCCTTGAGCGTAAGATAGCCGCCCGTCCCGGCCGCGGCGGCGGCAAGCAGTCCCAGTCCGAAAGCGCGGCGAGAAAGGGCCATCAGCGACCGATATCCTCTTTCAGCGACTCCTGAATGAGTCGAAGGTCAACGTCGAGCGTGCCAAGCTCGGAGTCCGCCTGGCTGTCGGCATAGTGGACGAAGGCGTCCTGCAGCTTGGTGATCACCGCTCCGATAGTGGCAAGCCGCTGCTGGCTTGGCGCGCGGCGATCGGCCAGTGTGGCATAGCCTTCCGCGACTTCCGCCGCCTGCGGCACGTAATAGGTCAGGAAGCGGCGTACCGAAGCCGCGCTTGCCGGCTTCGCCTCGACCTTGGAAATCACGTCGGAGGCGATGTCGGAAAGATTCTTCACCTTGGCCTTGATATCCTTGTCGGCGATCGAGCCAGCCGCCGCCGCCAGCCGGTCGGCCGCCGGCTGCGCTTGCGCCAGCAATTCGCGCGCGAACGCCACCTGGCCGCCGCCGATGGAGCGGAGGTCGAGGCCTTCGAAAAGCTGACGTGGCGCCAGCACGAAGATCAGCCCGGCGAATACCAGCGCCGAGATCACCACCGAGACCAGGAACGGGAAGTGGGTGAGTGTGCTGAGACCAACCAGCAGCGCGGCCGACACCAGCCCCGCCACGATCCAGTTCCAGTCATTGCCGAACAAGCCGCGCATCGTTGGCCTTAGTTATAGCCGCGCGCGGCGCGGAAGGCACCGGCCAGATCGCCGCTGCCGTCGAAGACGCGCGCCGAGGTCGCTTTGGCGAGGCTGTCGAGCTGGCTTTTGTCCGCGTCACCAAAAGTGATGCCGAACACCGGCACGCGCACCGGTGCGCCTTGCCAGTGAGAAAGGAAGAAATCGGCGCTGCCGTCTGTGCGGCCGTCGGTCATGATGACGATAGCCGGCAGGTATTTCGAAAGATCAGGCGTGGCCAGGATCTTCTGCAGCGCCTGGTCGGCGCACGCATACATATCGGTGCCGCCGCCGGCGCGCTGCTGCGCCACGTCGCCGAGCAGCTGGTTCTGGCCCGCCGGATCACCGGTCGCGTCGAAGACGTCACGCACCGTGCTGTCGAAGGGCAGCACGAAGATGTGATCGGAAGGCGTCCACTGCACCAGCACCTCGCTCGACTTCTCCGGCGTGAACAGGAACTGGGCGGCCTGCTGCAACTGCGTCTCGCCCTCGTTCTCCATCGAACCCGAGAAGTCGAAGCAGAGCGCCGTCAATGACGGTTTGCGCAGGGCCTGCTGGTAAAGGTCGAGCGCCTTGCGGATCACCGCCGGTTCCGGCATGCGGATCGCCGTCACAAGCTTGCCGGGATCGAAATTCCAGTCGGGCTCCGCCGTCGCCTGGACAGCGGCGCCGCCAAGCGGCAATCGCCGGCCGGTGTCGGCGATGCGCTTGCGCACCGCATCCGATTGCAGATAGGCGAGCAGGTCGGTGAAGAACTTTTCGACATCGGCGCCGCGCCCGTGATCGATGAAGCCGAGCGGGGAATCGCCGACCGCCACGCCATCGGCCGGATAGACCGCGTAGAGCGGCTCGTCGCCCATCTGTTTGAGCTTGTCGTTGGTCTCCTTCAGCGTCGCCTCGTAGTTCCACATCGCGTCATAGAGTGTGCCCTTGCGCGCGGAGTCCACATAGAGGTCGGCCAGCCATCCCGACGAGCCGGACGAGCGCTCGACGCCTTGCAGCAGGGCGCCGACCGTGTCGTGCACGGACGGATTGTCGAGATCGCCGGGCTCGATCACCTGCTTGCCGCCGAGCGCGCTGGAGAGCATCGCCAGATAGGCGCTGGCGCCGGAGTTGGACTGCGTCGCCGAAGTCATCAGGAATTTGAGCTTGCCGTCCTTCACCGCGGCGAGGATATCCTTCATGTAGACTTGCTTGCCGATCCAGCCGAGCTCGGCGGCCTTGGATTTGCGCACGCCGAGGATGACCGGCATCTGCGCGATCGAGGTGAGGTTGCGCACCTTGCGGCCGGAATCGAATAGGTCGACCCAGACGCTCGATGCCGGCCACACCGCGTCTTGATCGAGCCCGCTGGCTCTCTGCAGGCCGAGACCGATGTCGAGCGAGCCCTGGTAGGAGATGGTGCAGGTCGCGCCCTGCTTGGCGCAGAACTCCTGCACGATCGGCTCCAGCACCGTGTTTTCGGAACCGGAGACGATCGAGAATTTGACATTGCTCGAGTTGCAGGCGGCGAGCAGCAGCGCGGCCGCCAGCGCGAGAACGGTCGAAAGCTTCATCGGCATCGAGGCCCCGTCAGCCCTGGGTGAGCGCTTTCTTGAGATCGGCGGTCATCTGGTCCATCTGTTTTTCGGCGTCGGCCCGTTTCTGCCGGCCTTGTTCCTGGACCTTGAGCACGCCCTGCACGGTGTCGATCAGGTCGCGGTTGGCCTGCGCCAGCGTCTCGACATCGACGATGCCGCGCTGCGCTTGCTCCTCGATGGAGATGGCCTGGTCCTTCATCATCTTCGATGTCTGGCGGATCATCTCGTTGGTCGCGTCGGTCACCGTCTTTTGCAGCTCCAGCGCCGACTTCTGGTTGGTCAACCCAAGCAGGATGACCATCTTCTGCTTCCAGGCCGGCACGGTCAGCGCAGAGGTCGCCTGCAGGTTCTCGATCAGCGTCTCGTCGCCCGACTGCACGATGCGGATCTGCGGCAATTGCTGGATGCCGAGCTGGCGCGCCTGCACCAGATAGAAGATGCGCTTTTCCAGCCGGTCGAGTGCCTGCACGGCGTCCTGATAGGTCTGCGCCTCCAGCGCCCCGGCAGAATCGCTCGCCTTGGCGTCGGCCGCCGCCTTAAGCCTCGGCAGCTCGTTTGCACGGTATTCATCGACGAATTTCTTGCCGGCCTGCACATAGGCGTCGAGGTTGAGGATGGAGTCCTTCGTCTGCTCATGCAGGTCGTCGAGCACGGCGATGTCGCGCCGCAGCGTATCCTTGTGACGGTCGAGCTCCAGACCGATGCGGTCGATCTGCCCGGCGACATCCTCGTATTTCTCCTTGAAGCGTTCGAGCCTGGCCTTGAAAGAAGAAAACAGGTTGCTGAGGAACCCTTCCTCTTTCAGCGAAGCCGGATCGAGGTTCTTGGCCTTCATGATGATGTCGGTGAGCAACGTGCCGGTATCGCCGAGATCGCGGTTGCGGATCTGCGACAGGATCTTGTCGGCAAAGTCGCTGACCGATTGCTGGGCGCGGTCGCCGAAGATCGAAATCGCCGCGCGGTCGCGAATATCGATGCCGCCTTCAATCTTGGCGACTTCACCCGGACTGGCGGCAATGACAGGCAATTTCGAAGTGTCGTCGAGCAGAGTAATGCTGTTCTCACCGGCCATTCAGACCTCCCCTCATTGAACAGTATCTCGATAGACAGTCTGTAACAGAGATATGTCGCCGCTGTGGACAATGGAAGGATTCAGTGCCCACAACCGTGAAAAAGGTTACTTTTCAACGACTCAGCCGGGTTGTGCGGCATCGTCCTGCTCCGCTGAGGGCGTCGGCCTTGCGAAAAGGGCACTGAGGCCCGTTTGGCGGGCGTGGTCAGGCGGCCGCGATAGGCGCTGCCAGCCATTGCCGCACGATCGCGGCGTCGGCATCGCCGAATTCATGGCCCGCGGCAACGATGCGCGCGTCGATCTCGGCGCCGCGCTGGCTGAACAGCGTCACCAGAGCCGGCGCGAACGGGCCGTAGGTCTGGTCGGCGGCCCCGGCGACGATCAGCACTCGGCTGCCCTGGAGGTCGGTCGTCGGCCAAGTGTCGAGCACCGGCATCGCCCTCAAAAGCGCAGCCCGCCTGATCAAGCCGGGATGGAGCAGCATCAGGCTGGAGACGACGTTGGCGCCGTTCGAATAGCCAAGAAAGGTCGCACGCTGCAGGTCGAGGCCGTGTCGGCGCGCGGCTTCCCTTGCGAATTGCGCAAAGGCGGCCGTCTCGGCACGGATGGAGGTTTGTTCGAAGCTGGTCGGCGTGATTCGCTCGAACCAGCGAAATCCGTCCTCCTGTGGAATGCGGCCGCGCGCCGCGACGATCAACGAATGGGGCGCGATCTGTCTCGCCAGCGGCAGCATCGTTGTCTCGTCGACGCCCGACCCGTGCAGCACGAACAGGCACTCACCGCTTGCGTTTGCCGGCTTCAGCAGGCGGTAGGAAAATGTGAGATCCTCGCGCAGGACGCTGTTTTTGTCACTATATTCGGGAGCGCTCATATCCATTTGATTCCATGAGAGATTTGTTGATTTGCCGGCTTCAAAACGGAATATTTTCGCGCTCCGCGAAAGTTGATTGAACCAGGCGCATTTCAGTCCGTTTCTGCGCCGATACACTCCCCCCCGTGGGAGGAATCGAAGCGGTGCGCCCCGGGGGTCGCATTGCTGGGTATGGACAACCAGCTTTGAGGCCTTTTGTCGATGACCACCCCTGTCTCTGCAGAGCGCGAGATCTACGATCGCGACATGCGTATCAAGGATCGCGACATGCGTATCAAGGATCGCGATACGCGTATCAAAGATCGCGATACGCGTATCGACGTGCTGCGCGCGCTCGCGCTGCTCACCATTTTCGTCGACCATGTGCCCGGCACGGTCTTCGAGAACTGGACCTACAAGAACTTCGGCTTTTCCGATGCGGCCGAAGCGTTCGTGCTGATTTCCGGCATCTCGGTGGCGCTGGCCTACGGCACGAAGTTCAAGCCGGGCGGCCGGTTGCTGGCGACCCTGAAGATGTGGCGGCGTGCCGGCGTGCTCTACATCTCTCACCTCGTCATCACGATGGTGGTGATCGCGCTGTTTTGCGCCGCCGCGGTGTTCGTGCATCGGCCCGAAATGCTGACGATGATCAACATCGAACCCTTGATGCGCAACACGCCGCAAGTGCTGCTCGGCATCGTCACGCTCGGTCATCAGCTTGGCTACAACAACATCCTGCCGGTGTATGCGGCGCTGCTTCTGGCGGCACCCGCTTTCGTGCTGTTCGTCAGCTATCGGCCGGTGCCGGCGCTGATCGTGTCAGGCCTGCTCTGGCTCGTTGCCGGCATCTGGCAGATCGCGCCGTCGAACTATCCTGAGCCTGGCTTCTGGTTCCTCAATCCGCTGTCCTGGCAGTTCCTGTTCAACATCGGCCTTGCTGCCATGCTGCATGTCAAGCGGGGCGGGCGGATTCCGCTCAATCCGTGGCTGCTTGGTGCTGCTGGCATCTATGTGGTCGGCGCGGCGATCTGGGTGCACAGCCCGCTCTGGGGCCAGATCACCTGGTTCAACCTGCCGGTGGTGATCGGCGGCTTCGACAAGACCTTCCTGTCGCTGCCGCGGCTGCTGCACATCCTATCGGTCAGCTATCTGATAGTCGCGCTGCCGGCGGTCTCGAACCTCTTCCGCGTCCGGCCCGACAATCCGCTTGCGATTCTTGGCAAGCGCTCGCTGCCGGTGTTCATCGCCGGCACGTTGCTTGCCATGGCGGCGCAGGTGCTAAAGCTGATCAACCCGGGCGGCCCGGCCTATGATACGCTGCTGATCGCGGCCGGCATCGCCATGCAACTCGCGCTCGCGCTCTATCTCGAATGGCTTGCCGGCCTCGGCCCGTCCCGCGCCAAGCCGGCGCGCGAGGAGCCTGCGCGCGTGCCGTTCGGAGCGCAGCCGCTGCCGGCGAGGGTGGGCGGCTACTGAGTTTCGCTTTAGCCTTTGCGGGCCGGACCGGTCGACGCTCTGACGATGAGCTCGACGCCCATCGTCTCGCGCCGCACCGCGCCATCATGGTCGAGGATCATGCGCGCGGCGCGGCGGCCGATCTCGGTGATCGGCTGGGCGATCGTGGTCAGCGGCGGCGTGCACAGCGCACCGTCCGGCACGCCGTCGAAGCCTACGATTGAGACATCGCCGGGAACGTCGAGGCCGCGCGCTTTCAGCCAGTCGATGGCGATCATGGCCATGCGGTCCGACATCGCCAGAATGGCGCTCGGCGCTTCGCCGCCGGCGAAGATCGCCTCAAGGCCGGCCCTGGTGCTTTTTTCCTCGTTCTCGGTCTCATAGATCGGGACCTTCGTCGTGTCGACGCCGAAGCGGGACAATTCCTCGAAATAGCCGGCGAGACGATCGCGCGTTCCCGTATAGATCGCCGAGCGGACCATTTCCGGCGTGACGAAACCTGTGCGTTCCTCACGGAGGGTCAGCGACAGAACAGCGAAGCGGCGGTGGCCGAGTTCGGCGAGATGGCGCGCTGCGAGCCGCCCGCCGGCGATATTGTCGACGCCGATGGCCGAAATGGTCTCATCGTGAAAGCCGAGCTCCAGTGCAACGAATGGCAGCCTGCGCTCGCGCGTCAGGTCGACGAGGCGCGAGCCGCCTTCGATGCAGAACAGGATGAAGCCGTCGACAAGCGCGCTCTGGATGTTCCAGGCAAGTTTTTCCTGGTTGGCGGCCGAGACCAGCGCGATGCCCGCCCCGGTAGCGTCGCAGGCTTCGGAGATGCCGGCCATCATGACGCGGGCGAAGGGATCCTCGAAGAAATAGGAGAGCGGCTCGGTCGTGCCGACGCCGATGGCGTTGACCTTGCCGGCGCGCAGCAGCCGACCCTTCGGATCCGGGCCGGCATAGCCCATCTGCTCCGCCACCGCCTTGACCCGCTCGCGCACTTCGGCGCGCACGATCTCGGGGCGGCTGAAGACATTCGAGGCCGTACCATGCGAGACGCCGGCGGCCTTGGCGATGTCTGCCAGCCGGATGGGTCTTGCCTGGCCTTCGAGGAGTGATGCCATGTCGTTCCTCCGAATCCGGTCACGGGACGAACATGACCGCTGAATTGCTGCCGGTCATCTAGCATTTTTGTTGGATCGATTCAAATTTTTGCTTGACTTCAGGTAACATGGGACTATGTTTTGAATCGATCCAAGTTGCCCGCTTCATGGTGGAGCGGGTTTCGGTAGGAGGGTGCCATGCATCCGGTGAGCTATTTGTTCGAGGACATCTACCGCAACGACTGGGGCATCGCCTCGGTCGCCATCAGCGAGAAGCGCCGCGGCAGATTGGGTCCTTGGAGGCGCACGCCGCGCTTCTTCGTGGAGCGCAAGCGCGGCTGAGCCGCAGCTTTTTTGCGCCGATAGATTGGATCGATTCAAATAGAAGGAGAAGCAGTCATGCATCCGATTGGTCATCTGTTTCAGGACATCTACCGCAACTATTGGGGCATCACGCCCGGAACCGAGCAGCCCGAGCGGCGCCGCTCCGGCGAACCGCCCGCGCGCAAGCGGCGTACCAGCCGAAAATAGTCTAATGCATGTCGCCCAGAAGTGTACGCGGTTCTGGGACAACGACATGCATAAAAACAAGGACTTAAAGCGCGTCGCCTGAATCCGTTGAATCCGTTTCAGCGCGACGCGCTTTAAGGGCGAGGACGCCACAGCGCCGAGACGGCGATCGCCACCCAGCCGGCGATCAGCAAGGTGCCGCCGATCGGCGCCGACATTGGAAACAGCCGCGAGCCGAGGAAGTCGCGCGCAAGCAAGTCGCCGCAAAACAGCAGCAGGCCGACAAGCAGCACCAGGCTGGCGATTCTGAGGCAGCGGCCACCGCCGGCAAGGCCGACGGCGAGGAATACCGGCGCATGCATCAGGAGGAAGTTGGCCGCCGTGCCGGTAAAGGCGCCGCCGCGATGCGCAGCCGCCGCCGACAGCGCCACGCCCGCCGCACCGAGCAGCCCGGCGACCAAGACCAGGATACGGCTGCCGCCGTTCGACGGCTGCGCGGCAAAGCTCATTTGGATGCTCCCTGTTGGCTGGCCGGCGCCGTCGATCAGGACTCGCCGGCTTCCAGCAGCATATGCCGTGCCCGGCGCGACTGGACAATCCAGTTGTAGACCGCGCCGAGCGCCATCAGCACCGACGTGCCCAAAAACACCGAGCGCATGCCGAAATGCCCGCCGACGAAGCCGCCCGACAGCGGCCCCGCGACCTGGCCGGCATATTGCGCCGAGATCGCCAGCCCAAGCACATTGCCGCCGATCCCGTCCGGGATGTTATGGCGGATGACGCTGGTGATGCAGGGCAGCAGGCCGCCCAGCGCCAGGCCCATCAGGAAGCGCAGGCCGATCAGCTGCCAGCCATTGGTGACGAAGGCCTGCGGGATAAGCAGCAGCGCCGAGACGGCAAGCGCGCCGACCACGACGTTCCAGTGCCCGACGCGGTCGGCGAGCTTGCCGAGCCATGACGAGGACAGGATCGTGCCGAGCGCCGCTGCCGACATGACGACACCGGCGACCATGGTCACCTTGCTCTGGTCCTCGACGAGCTGCTGCACATAGACGGTGATGATCGGCTCGATCGACATGGTGGCGAAGGCGAGCAGCATGCCGGTGGTCAGCATGGCGACGACCGGCCGCTTGTCGGGGATCTGCGACCAGCCGCTTTTAGGCTTCTTCGCGGAGCCAGGCCTGGGCGGCGGCGGATTTTCCTTGATCAGGAAAGTCGTCGCCAGGAACGCCAGGAAGATCACGGCGCCGGAAAGCAGGAAGGTGGCGCGGATGCCGATCAGCGGTGGCAGCAGACCGCCGAGCAGCGGTCCGACCAGCGAGCCCGCGGTGATGCCCGCTGCCAGCACGCCAAGCGCCCAGCCCGAACGCTCCTTCGGCGTCTGCATCGCCACCAGGATCGTGGAACCCGACGAATAACCGCCGGCAAAGCCGATCAGCAGCCGAAGCAGCACCAGCTGCCAGACGCTCTGAACCATGCCGGTCAGCGACATGCAGATGGCCATGCCGAACGACGCGCGCACCAGCATCAGCTTGCGGCCGTAACGGTCGCCCAGCCGCCCCCACAAGGGCGCGACCAGCGCTGCCGCAAGGAAGGTCGCGCCATAGGCGATGCCCGACCACTGCACGATCGCCGCGTGGCCCTCGGCGCCGAGCTGCTCAACGTAAAGCGGCAGGAACGGCAACAGCAGCGTCATGGCGATAAGCGTGCTGAACGAGCCGGCGAAGCAGACGGCAAGGTTACGCCGCCAATGGATGTTGAAGCCGCTCTGTTCGGATTCGTTCGGCATCATGTCACGGCGTGCCAATGCTGGGGTTGTTGCGGATACCAATCTGGGATACCAAATCGGTATCCGTCATGGACCTGGGACTTGCCGCTGTCAATGCGGCTTTGGAAAGCGGGACGACAATGTCGCAAATGCAAAATGTCGAAAGGCAGCTTCGCGAGATGATCCTCGGCCTGGAGATCGGCCCGGGCGAGCGGCTGACCGAGCGCTGGATCGAGAGCCGGTTCGGCGCGTCTCGCACGCCGGTGCGGGCGGCGCTGCTGCGCCTGGAAACGGAAGGGCTGGTCGGCCGCGACGGCCGCGGCTGGACGGTGGCGCCGATCAACCTTGCCGAACTCGGGCAGATCGCCGTCTACCGCGAGGCGGTCGAGGTCGCGGCGGTCCGCCTGACGGCGGCGCTCGAAGACCGCAGCGGGATCGATGTGATCGCGGCGATGCTCGATTCCTGCGATATCGAGACGCCGCGCGAGGAATGGCACCGTGTCGGCATGGATTTCCACATCGAACTGGCAAGGCTTTCCGGCAACGAGTTTCTGTTGAGGGCCGTTCGCGACGCGATGACCAGGCTGTCGCGGGCGCGCTGGCTGGAAGTGCGTGATGAAAAGGCGCTCGGCCGCGCCTGGGCCGAACATCATGCCATCCTCGCCGCCGTCAGGGCCGGCCATGCCGATGAGGCGGCGCGGCTGCTTTCCGATCACATCGCCGGCAGTCGCGACCGGTTGGTCACCTCGCTGCATGATGACCAGCGGGGTTTGCGCGCCAGGGGGTTCGCCGTCGTCGCGGCGTAAGTTCTCGTGTGGCCAATCGCATTGGCAGGCTTGCAACATGGCCGGGAGAATGCTGTAGGAGACGAGGGGGATGAAGGCCGACTACGACTGACCATCTTGCTCAATTCGCGGACGCATGGCCACACTCGCACGAACCGCCGCAAAGCTGTTCTACTACGCGCGCAATTTCGCGCGTGACCGCGCACCGCAGTCCCTGTTCCGCGACCGCCTTGCCAGTCGGCTCGAGCAGGCCAGGCTTTCAGGCAAGACGGTTCGCGAGCGACTGAACTACTACAACAAGCTGGAACACCCGTTCGTCCCCAGTCTGGACGCCATACCCGTCGGCAAGCTGCCGTCCTCTTCCAGCATGTACTATTACGACCTCAAGGAATTCGCCCGCTATTTCGATCCCGGTCTGCTGATCGATTTCGAATACGGCGACGTCGTCGGCGTTCCGGAAGTCCCGAGGATCGTCAAGGACCGGCCCATCGGCGACGACAACGCGAATGGCGTGCTGATGAAGCTGAACAAGTTCCGCCACTTCTACATGCCGCCCGACGGCCTGTCTTTCGCTGCCAAGCGCCCGATGGTGGTCTGGCGCGGTCATCTCAACAACCCGATTCGCACCCGTTTCGTGGATAAGGCCACCAACCTGCCGATTTGCGATGCGGGTTCCCACAGGGCCGATGCGCCGGAGGGAAGCCGCAAGCCTTTCCTGAACATCGAGGAGCAGCGGCGCTATCGCTACATCGTCTCGCTCGAGGCAATGATGTCGCGACGAACCTGAATTGGATCATGAGCTCCAATTCGCTCTGCCTGATGTCGGAACCGACTTACGAAACCTGGTTTGCGGAAGCCCAGGTCGAGTCCAATGTCCACTACGTGCCGCTGCAGCAGGACTTCTCCGACCTGGTCGACAAGGTGGCCTATTTCGAAAAACACCCCGCCGAGGCGGGACGGATTACCGCCGCCGCCAACGCCTATTGCCGCAAATTCGGCAATGAGCAGGACGAGCAGGCGATCTCGCTGCTCGTCCTCTATAAATATTTCGTGCTGAGCGGGCAGATCCAGCCCGATCCCGAAATCTGGCGATTCATCGCCGGCTAGATCAATTCCAGGAAGCTGGAGCAGGGCGGCGATTCACCCAACGCTGAACTGCTCTCATGCATGTCGCCCAGAAGTGTGCAGCGGTTCTGGGAAACGACATGCATAAAAACAAGGACTTAAAGCGCGTCGCCTGAATCCGTTTCAGCGCGACGCGCTTTAGGCGCTGGAGCGGTCGAGCACCCGATCGGCCGGCCCGAAACGGTCCCTGGCCGTGAACCGCTGGTGCCAGTAGGGGTAAAGCACCAGCGCCGGGAATTGGCGAAGGGATTTGTAGGACAAATCCGGCGACTTGTCGCCTCGCTATCGATACGCGTCGATCGCATATCGGCTATATCCTGCTGCTTTGCGCGCTTGCAATAAAACCGTCATTGCGCCTCTGTATCTCAGTCGGCTTACGGAGTGTTCGGGCGAAGCCGGAGCTCATTCCGAAGCGATGATGGCTGACAGGCAGACGGAGTTGCGCGATGAACGAAGTGAAACCGAATTCCGGGGCGAGGGACTGGCTCGAAGCCGAACTCGAGGATACGCTCGACGAGGACTATGAGCTGGAGCTTTCCGAGCCGGCGCTCTCGCTCGAGATCGCCAAGATCTACAAGAAGTCGCATCCGCCTTCGATCGAGCGGATGACCTATTTCCGCGAGCTGCTCAGGCTGCAGTCCGAGCTGATCAAACTGCAGTCATGGGTGGCCTACCACAAGAAGAAGCTGGTGGTGATTTTCGAGGGCCGCGATTCCGCCGGCAAGGGCGGCGTCATCAAGCGTATCACCCAGCGGCTGAACCCCCGCATCGCCCGTGTCGTGGCATTGCCGGCGCCGACCGAGCGCGAAAAGTCGCAATGGTATTTCCAGCGCTACGTGCCGCATCTGCCGGCCGGCGGCGAGATCGTGCTGTTCGATCGCTCTTGGTACAACCGCTCCGGCGTCGAGCGGGTGATGGGCTTTGCCAATGGGGATCAGGTCGAGGAGTTTTTCCGCGACGTGCCAGAATTCGAGCGCATGCTGGTCCGTTCCGGCATTACCCTGGTCAAATACTGGTTCTCGATCACCGACGAAGAACAGCAGATGCGCTTCCTGATGCGCATCCACGATCCGATGAAGCAGTGGAAGCTCTCGCCCATGGACCTGCAGTCGCGCGTGCGCTGGGAGCAGTACACCAAGGCCAAGGAACAGACCTTCGCCCGCACCAACATTCCGGAAGCGCCCTGGTTCATCGTCGAGGGCAACGACAAGAAGCGGGCGCGGCTGAACTGCATCGACCATCTGTTGCAGCAATTGCCCTACGAGGAAGTTCCGCACGAGGAGATCTCGCTGCCGGAGCGCGTCTTCAACCCTGAGTACGAGCGCCAGGTCCTGCCGCGCGACCTCTACGTGCCGGAGAAGTATTGAGCACCTCTCCCTTCTCCCCGTTTCACGGGGAGAAGGTGCCCGAAGGGCGGATGAGGGGCGGCGCCGGCGTTTGCGGCTGGCTTCCAATTCGCCGCGCGGGCCAGGCGCCACAGATGCTGTGACCAATCTCAACCGGCAGCGCTGCCCCTCATTGCCCTGCCGGGCATTTCTCCCCGTGAACGGGGAGAAAGAGCTAAATCGCCTAAGCCCGCCCGATCGTCACATGCAAAGCGTTCGCCGTTGCCACTTGCTCGATACAGCGATAGCCGAGCTTCAGCATGTCGAGGCCGGCGAAGAGGTGCTCGCCCGAGCCGAGCAGGATCGGCGAGATCGCCAGATGCATCTCGTCGATCAGCCGCTGCTCGAGATATTGGCGAATGGTCGAAACGCCGCCGCCGACCCGCACGTCCTTTCCGCTGGCCGCTGCCTTTGCCTGTTCGAGCGCCGATTGGATGCCGTCGGTGACAAAGTAAAACGTCGTGCCGCCGTCCATCTCGATCGGCGCGCGCTTGTGGTGCGTCAGAACGAACACCGGCACGTGATAGGGCGGGTTGTCGCCCCACCGATATCAGCCTTCAACATCGGATGAAGGCTGTCCCGCGTGGTGATGTCGATTTCGGCCGACATTTTCTCTTCGAGAAATTGTTTGATGCCGACGAGGTCGATCAGGGAAAAACGCCGCGCCGGATCGTAGTCTATGAAGAGATCAAGATCGCTGTCCGACCGTACGTCGCCGCGCGAGGCCGACCCAAACAGATAAAGCGAAGTCGCGCCCATGCCTCTGATGGCATCTGCGTTCTTCTGCAACCGTTCGATCACTTCATTGCGGCTCATGAAACTATTCTAACGGATCCCGTCAGAATTCCAAAATCGCGGTACGGCCTAGCCCTTCAGCATCTCCGCGACCACCGGCGCGAAATAGGTCAGCACGCCGTCGCAGCCGGCGCGCTTCAGCGCAAGCAGTGACTCCAGCATCGCTTTCTCGCCGTCGATCCAGCCATTGGCGCTGGCTGCCTTGATCATCGAATATTCGCCTGACACCTGGTAGGCGAAGGTCGGCATCCGCAGCTCGTCCTTCAGCCGGCGGATGATGTCGAGATAGGGCAGCCCCGGCTTCACCATCAGCATGTCGGCACCTTCGGCGAGGTCCTGCTCGGCCTCGCGCACCGCCTCGTCCGAATTGGCGTGGTCGATGTAATAGGTCTTCTTGTCGCCCTTGAGCAGGCCCGCGGTGCCCACTGCCTCACGATAGGGCCCGTAAAAGGCCGAGGCGAACTTCGTCGCATAGGACATGATGGCCACGTCCTGAAAACCGTTGGCGTCGAGCGCGTCGCGGATGGCGCCGATGCGGCCGTCCATCATGTCGGACGGCGCGATGATGTCGGCGCCGGCCGCAGCCTGGATGACGGCGGCGGCGGCGACCTGCTCCACCGTCTCGTCATTGACGATGATGCCGTCGCGCAAAATGCCGTCATGGCCATGGCTGGTGAAGGGGTCGAGCGCGGCATCGGTGATGATGCCGATCTCCGGCACCGCGTCCTTGATGGCGCGTGTGGCGCGGTTGATGACGTTGTCCGGGTCGAGGATGTGCGAGCCTGTCTGATCGCGCAGCGCAAGCTCGACATTGGGGAAGGTGGCGATGGCCGGAATACCGAGCTTGGCGGCGCGCTCCGCTTCCTTGACCGCGAGATCGATGGTCAGGCGATAGACGTCCGGCATGGCGGCGATCGGCTCGCGCGTATTCTTGCCGTCGATCACGAAGATCGGCCAGATCAGGTCGTTCACCGACAGTTGGTTCTCCTGCACCATTCGGCGCGACCAGTCGGCCTTGCGCATGCGCCGCAGCCGCCGGCTGCCGGTGATCTCGTCGACGCCGCGCGCACCGGCGGGTTTTGCGGGAGTGAATTTGTTCATCGCCGAAACTCTCGTTTTGACCCGGCTTTTACCACGCGCCCTTGCCGCTGACCAATGCGACACGATTGTGCCAGCCGGGGCGCCGTCTCGGCTTCGCCGAGCCACCTCTCCCCATTTCATGGGGGCGAGGAAATCCCTCTCAGGGCTGCCCATTCCCCGACAGGATCTGCGCGGCACCCCTCATCGCCACTCGAAAAGCCTCGTCGAAGCTGACGCCGCGCACCCGCCAGGTGTAGATCTTGTTGCCGGCTTTCAACCGCCAGTCGGCGATCCAGCCCAAATCTTTGTCGCTCCAAACGATGCTGCCGGCAAACTCCTGGTGGCCGTCAATTTTGCCCAGCAGTTCGGGCGAGATTGCGTCTACCTCTTCGAAAATGAGGCCAGCCTTATCGAGGGTGGCTCGATTAGGAATGACAATTGACACCCCTAGTGGTTCGGCCGCTGCCCGAAAGGAGTCCGCCATATATGGGCTTTCGTCTCCGTCGCTGGAGAGGACGAAACGCCGCTGGGCGCTTTTCACGGCCAGAACAATCGCCAGTGTCGGCCGTTCGCCAAGCCACGGCCTGCTGCCGAGCTGCGCCAAAAGCTTGTCGACGACAGCCGGCTTATAGAGGCAGGTCAGATCATGCGGCCGGTCATGGGTGCCTTGCTCGTCATGAATCGGGATGCCCTCGAGCCGGTCGTGGTAGCGGAAGGATTGGACGAAGTCGGCCGCCTTGTCGCGCAGCGCCAGCATCTCCGTCTTCTGCGTCAGCCGCTGGTCGCCCGAAACCTTGACCAGCACCTTGTCCAGGCAATCGCGAAAGCCGATCTGCCGGTTCACGTCGCCCGTTCCGGTGACGATGGTCTGCGCCTGATAGAGCTCGGCGATTGTCGCGGCACGGACGGGTGCTCCCAGAAAGAGGAGACCGACCAATCCGACCAGGAAGCGAGAAATTCCAGGCATGTCGATCAGCTCGAAACCTGTCGGGGCGCAGGCACAGTGTTTTGCCGGTTACCTAACATCTGGCGCGGCCGCCCGCCAGCGCAAGGACCGCCACCATTGACGCGTCCCCATGCCGCCTTTAGCACTTCTCTCCCCCGGCGGGCGGAGAGAGGGATTTTCTGGTGATGGATTTTGGCGGAGGCGACGAGATCCGCTTCGAGCGGCTGGGCAAGGCGGGCGTGGTCACGTTGACCCGGCCGAAGGCGCTCAACGCCGTCACGCACGACATGGTCACGGCTCTCGGCAAGGCGCTCGATGCCTGGGAGCAGGACCCCGGCGTCGGCGTCGTCGTCGTCAAGGCCGAGGGCAGGGCGTTTTCCGCCGGCGGCGATATCCTGCACATCTATGAGGCCGGCCGCGCCGGCAGGCCGCCCGTCGACTTCTTCGCCGACGAGTACCGGCTCAATGCCCGCATCGCGCGCTTCAAAAAACCCTATGTCGCGCTGATCGACGGCATCGTCATGGGCGGTGGCGTCGGCATCTCCTTCCACGGCTCGCATCGCGTGCTGACCGAGAACGCGCAGTTCGCCATGCCCGAGGTTGGCATCGGCTTCTTCCCCGATGTCGGCGCCAGCCACTTGCTGCCGGACCTGGGCGGCTGTTTCGGCATGTATCTGGGGCTGACGGGAAATCGCATCCGCTATGGCGATGCGCTGTGGTCGGGGCTGGCCACCCACACCATCAAGGCCGAGGACCAGGCCGGCCTGCTCGACGAACTGGCGACGAGCGGCGACGCCAATGCGGAATTGCGCGATTTCTTCGTGCCCGCGAAACGCGAGACCGAGCGGCAGGACCTGGAGTCGATCGCGCGCCATTTTTCGCAGCCTTCGCTCGCCGACATGGTCGCCAGCCTGGAACGGGCCGGGGCGGAAGACGCTTTTGCCGCAAAGACGCTGGCGACGATAGAGACCCGCTCGCCGACCAGCCTCAACGTCGCCTGGCGACAGATCAGCGCCGGGCAGACGCTGTCGATGGACGAATGCATGAAGATGGAGTTCCGCATCCTGAACCGCATGCTTGCCGGCCATGATTTCTATGAAGGCATCCGCGCCGCTATTATCGACAAGGGCTCGAAGCCTCTGTGGCGGCCGGCGGACCTGGATGCGGTCAATGCTGCCGACATCGACGCCTATTTCGCGCCGCTTGGGCCCCGGGAGCTCCTCCTGTGAGCGAGGTCACCTCCAGGCGCGTGGTGCTGCAGCCCTCGACCACCGAAATCATCTTCGCCTGGTTCCAGCGCGTGATCGCCGGCTACTGCCTTTTGTTCGGCATCCTCTATTGGATCCGGCTGATCGGCATTTATCCCGGCGCGCTGTGGCGCTTCGACCTGATGCCGGTGCATTGGCAGGTGGCGGCGGCAACGCTTGCCGTCTTCTTCCCCTTCGCCGCCGCAGGGCTTTGGATGCTGGCGTCCTGGGGGCCGGTGATCTGGTTTATCTGCGCGGTGACCGAGACGGTGATGTATGCCGGCTTTCCCGATCTCTTCGGCCATCGGCTGCTGATCGTCGTCTCGCATGCCTGCGTGGCCTTGCTCTACATCGTCTTTCGCGTCACCATCTGGCTGCAGAAGCGCCAGCTTCGCCAATAGGGCTGAATCGTTTCCCGGGCCGGTTTCGCGCCCCATTCTGCCCCAAGATCCATTGGCTAAATCTTTAGGTTAATTGTTCTTGCTCGGGTGACCGATCGTTAAGCGTCTTCCGAAACCTCTTACCGGTAAGCTCTTGTTAGCCCTGGCGTTTAAGTCGAATTTTATGAGTATTCGATAGTGTCGCGATCAAGGTGAAAAACAAAAAATCACCAAGGCGACAAACGAGAGGCAAAGACAATGATCAATTCGCGTCCGGCGGCGAAGACCGCAAACGTATCCGACGATCGCCGCGAGGCTATCCGCTCGCTGTACATGGAATCGCTGCAGCTGGTGGAGCGTCTGCACCGCCGCCTGCTTGACGTGATCAAGGACGAGTTCGACCGCAATGGCCGTTCCGACATCAACGCCATCCAGGCGCTGCTGCTCTTCAACATCGGCAATTCGGAGCTGACCGCCGGCGAGCTGCGTTCGCGTGGCTACTATCTCGGCTCGAACGTGTCCTACAACCTGAAGAAGCTGGTCGACCTCGGCTTCATCAACCACCAGCGCTCGCGCATCGACCGCCGCTCGGTCCGCGTCTCGCTGACGCCGAAGGGCAATGAGGTGGCTGACGTCGTCGCCGGCCTCTATGAGCGCCATGTCGGCTCGATCGAGGCGGTCGGCGGCATCAACACCGACGAGTTCAAGCAGATGAACCGCGCGCTGCAGCGCTTGGACCGCTTCTGGAACGATACGATTGCTTACCGGATGTAAGTATCCGAAGCCTGGAACATCGAAGCCACGTCGACGAAGCGCGGGCCGGGGAAAGAATATGGGGCCGGTGCCGGACGCACCGGTCCTTTTCTTTTGGCCAGGGCAGGCTGCTACGGGGGAGTTGACCGAGCGCCTGCGTGCGTGAAAGCTCTCTCGTGAAAGAAGGAGGCCTTTCATGCGCTACATCCTGCTTGCCATATCCGCTCTGATCCTTGCCTCCCCAGCCAACGCCAAGACTGTCTTTTACGGTGCCAGGGTGGGAATGAAGGTCACGATCGTCAAGAAATCAGGCATCGGCACCTCGCATGCAGTTGTGCTCACCAGGCACACCAGGCAAAACGCCATCGAATTCTGCCGCGACTATGGGGGCAAGGTGACCGAGGATCGCATCGTCTCGGAGAAGAATACGCCCTTGCACCTGGAG
This sequence comes from Mesorhizobium sp. Arg314, assembly GCF_053714275.1. Lineage (NCBI taxonomy): Bacteria > Pseudomonadati > Pseudomonadota > Alphaproteobacteria > Hyphomicrobiales > Phyllobacteriaceae > Mesorhizobium > Mesorhizobium sp. Arg314. Next base: position 50,293 of record NZ_JBSKBP010000027.1, read on the forward strand.
ATCGCCGCTGATTGCAAGAGCGGTAAATTCATCAATTTCTACGGTGCCAACATGCTCTTCCAGGGGCGCAGCCCCGAGGGAAGTTCGACCGAATACAAGATCACCGCTACGGACGAGAATGTGGTGCTCGATGGCTCGGGCGCCTCTGGCTACGGCTATACGATCGATGAGTTCAAGCTGCTCTGCCCGAACCGAGTGAAGTAGGGGGGTCGGACAGAGGCGGCCGGCGACTGATCAGGCAGGGCGTGGAAGGAAGCGGTGCCAAAAAGCATCGGTTGCGTTTTCCATCCCGTTGCCACAAGCAAATCGCGGGCCAAGGCCACGTTGCCGCCATAATCGCAGTGGATGCGGGTGGTGGGTGATGCTGCGGGCCTATGCCCTGCGCTCCTTGGAACCTGCATGGCGGCAACGCGTTTCTGGCAGCCGGCGATGCGGTCATGGTTGGCGAATTGTTAAGTTTGCCAACCCTAGAGTGCGGACAAGCCGCCGGGCAAGCGAATTGAGCGAGAGCGAATAGCTAAGAATGTCTGCCATGAGAACCAGCCGCCGTTTCTTCCTCACCGGAGCCTCCGCGCTCGCCGCCGCTTTTGCCGCCGGCCACGCCAGCGCGCAGGACGTGATCGGGGACATCCTGAAATCCTCGACCCGCGGCAATTGGGACGATCAGTTCGACGCCCGCGGCAACAACACCAACAAGATCGCCTCGACGCTGCCGATCTTCAGCCAGCAGACGGTGGCCTTCACCGAGCAGGCCGTGGCGCAGTACCAGAACATCGTCTCCCAGGGCGGATGGGAACAGGTTCCGGCCACCAAGAAATTGCAGCTCGGCGTCGACGATCCGGATGTCGTGCCGCTGCGCAAGCGCCTGATGGTCTCGGGTGACCTGCCGCAGAGCGCCGGTATTTCGACGGCCTTTGATTCCTATGTCGACTCGGCGGTCAAGCGCTTCCAGCTCCGCCATGGCCTGCCTGGCGACGGCTCGATGGGCAAATACACCTATACGGCGATGAACGTCTCGGCGCAGATCCGGCTCGGCCAGCTGCAGACCAATCTGCAGCGCCTGAAGGAAAAGGCCGACACGCTCGGCAGCCGTTACGTGCTGGTCGACATTCCCGCCGCCCAGGTCGAAGCGGTCGAGAACGACCGCGTCGTGCTCCGCCACACGGCGATCGTCGGCAAGATCGACCGCCAGACGCCGATCGTGAACTCGAAGATCAACGAGGTCATCGTCAATCCATACTGGAACGCGCCGGTCTCGATCGTTCGCAAGGACATCATTCCGCTGATGCGGAAGGACCCGAACTACCTCAAGGAAAGCCACATCCGGCTGTTCGCGCCGGATGGCAGCGAAGTCGATCCGATGACCGTCGACTGGTCGACCGACGATGCCGCCAAATACCGTTTCCGTCAGGATCCGGGCAACAACAACGCCATGGCCTCGGTCAAGATCAACTTCCCGAGCCCGGACGGCGTCTACATGCACGACACGCCGCAGCAGAGCCTGTTCGGCAAGCTGATGCGCTTCGATTCCTCGGGCTGCGTGCGCGTCCAGAACGTGCGCGATCTCGTCACCTGGATCCTGCGCGACACGCCCGGCTGGGACCGCCAGCATTTCGAGGCGGCGATCAAGACCGGCGAGAACACGCCGATCCAGGTCGTCAACCCGGTGCCGGTCCACTTCCTCTATCTGTCGGCCTGGTCGACCGCTCCGGGCGTCGTGCAGTTCCGCGACGACATCTATGCCCTCGACGGCGCCGCGGAGCTGCAGATCAGTTCCGCACAGTAAGCATTTGATCTTAAAAGAAAAAGGCCGCTCTCACAGCGGCCTTTTTCTTTTAGATGAGCCGCTGGTTCACCAGCCGCGCCACCGCCTGCGCGCGGTTCACGGCGCCGAGCTTGCGCCTGGCATTGTCGACATGGAAGCGCACCGTGGCTTCGGCGATGCCCAGGATGACCGAGATTTCCCAGTCGGTCTTGCCCTCGGCGACCAGCGCCAGGGTGTCGCGCTCGCGCGCCGTGAGTTTGACAGCGTGTGTCGGTGGCGGCGAGGTCAGGCTCATCAGCCGCTCGGTCAGGGCGAGGCCAGCCATATGGATGGCGAAACGCTCGTCCGGCGAAAAGTTACGCTTGTGGAAGCCGAGATGCAGCGAAGCAACGGCGCCATCGGCGCCGTAGGACGTGGCGCAGAGCGCGTCGTCGATGTTGGCTTCGCTGAACGCCTCCCAGTAGGAACCGTATTGCGCGCTGTCGCGCGGCGCGAAATCGCTGAAGCGGTAGCTCGTGCGGCTCTCGCGGATGGCGCCGAGCAGCGGGTTGCATTCGAAGCAGACATAGTTGAAGGCCGGGCTGCCCGACCAGCCGCTTGGCGCCAGCCTAGTGATGAAGCCGCCGGCCGCCCAATGGCTGGCCGAAGTCAGGATTGCCGCCGGCCGCCGGTAGAGCCTTGTCTGCAGATAGGAGGCGCCGAAATCTTGCATCGCCGTGAAGAAGGCCAGGCTGGCATCCTCGGCCGTAGGCGCCGCATACGCCGCTTCGACATGCGTCATCAATCGCGACAGCATCGGTCGCCCCAATTTCAACCCACCCGGAACGCACGGTCGCACGGGCCGTTCCATGCCGCAAGGCCGCAATCTCACGGCACCGTCTGTCAACCTCGCGGTATCGGGAGGTTGATGCGGTTTTCTGCTCGCGTATCAGGAAGACGTTTCGCCGGCTTGCCGCTCTGCGGACGGGTCTGGAGCTGGCCCATTCTACTTGTCACGCCGGTTCCAGGGCATAGGCATGGCGGCCGGCCACCCGGTGCCCCTTCCATGCGCTGACGCCGTCCGGTTAGCCAGAAGGGGCGTCGGCGCTGGACGCGGCGCGTTCAATTGCGCATGGTCCGCCAGAGAGCCGGAATCGCGCCATGGACGTCGCCATCTTCATCCTCGTCGTGCTCGCCTTCGTGACGCTGTCGGGCGCGCTGGTGCGGCTGGTGCGCGTGCCGCTGCCGGTGCTGCAGATCGCGATCGGCGCCGCCCTTGCCTGGCCGGCGCGCGGCATGCATGTCGAAATCGATCCGGAACTCTTCCTGCTGGTGTTCATTCCGCCGCTGCTGTTCGGCGATGCCTTTTCGGCGCCAAAGCGCGAGCTGATCGCGTTGCGCGGTCCGATCCTCGACCTTGCCATCGGGCTGGTCTTCTTCACCATCGTCGGTTTCGGCTACGCCTTGCATTGGCTGGTGCCGAGCATCCCGCTGGTCGTCGCCTTCGCACTTGCCGCCGTGCTGTCGCCGACCGACGCGGTCGCCGTATCCTCGATCGTCGACCGCAATGTCGTTCCAGCGCGGCTGATGCACATATTGGAGGGCGAGTCGCTGCTCAACGACGCCTCCGGTCTGGTGATGTTCCGTTTCACCGTCGCGGCGGCGCTGACCGGCAGTTTTTCGTTTGCCGCGGCATCCCTGAGCTTTCTCTTTGCGGTGGCGGTCGGCATCCTCGCCGGCGTGGCGGCGCTGTTTATCGCGGCGAAGTCGTTGCAGGTCCTCGGCCGCATCACCAGCACACCGGCCGAGGCGCAGGTGCTGGTCATGGTCCTGTTGCCGTTTGTCGCCTACCTGATCGCCGAGCATTTCGGCGCCTCGGGCATTCTGGCGGCGGTCACCGCCGGCCTTCTGACCGGATACTCCGGCATCGTCCGCCATATGGCGGTCTCGGCGCGTATCCAGACGATTTCGCTCTGGTCGATGCTGATCTTCATGTTCAACGGCTCGCTCTTCATCCTGCTCGGCCTGCAACTGCCCGACATCATCCGCAAGGTGCCGCCGGAACTGACGACCCGGCACTGGCTGTTCGAGCCGGCATTGACCGTGCTGCTGCTCACGCTCTGCCTGATCGGCCTGCGCTTCGTCTGGATCTGGATCGGCGACATGGGCGCCGTAGTCGCCGCACGGCTCGGCAAGCGCAAGACCGAGCCCTTCGGCTTTCGTGTCAGGCTTGCCGGCTCGATTGCCGGCGTGCGCGGCGCCGTCACGCTGGCCGGCATCCTGTCGCTGCCGCTCACCCTGCAGGACGGCTCCCCCTTTCCGGCCCGCGATCTCGTGATCTTCCTCGCCGCCGGCGTCATCATCTGCTCGCTGGCGATTGCCAGCCTCGCCCTGCCGACGGTCGCGCGGGGCCTCGTCGAACCTGGCCAGGATCCCGGTGCCGCCGAGGAACGCAAGGCGCGGGTCAGCGCCGCCAATGCGGCCATCGCCAGGATCGAAGGCCTCGCCAGCGACGGCAATGAAGGAGAGGCAGCGGAGATGAAGCTCGCCATCGCCGAGAGCGTTGCGTCCATCTACCGTCGGCGCATCTCGCTGTCAGACGGCGCCGACGAGGCGCGCGCCGAGGCCCGCGAGTCCGGCCGGATCGAGTTGGAGCTCAGGCTTGCCGGCATCGAGGCCGAGCGCGGCGAGTTGCAGGCCATGCTCCGCCGCGGCGACATCAATGACCATACGGCGCGCAAGCTCTTCACCGAGGTCACCTTCTCCGAAGCGATCCTCAAAGGTCGCGAACCACGGGATTAGTGTCCGCTCGACCAGTCTTGGCGCAAACCGGCCAGCAAATTTCGCGCCGCAAACGTGGCGGGCGGAAAACAACTGTGTTAATGCGCGGCGACCTCGCAGACCTCCGGCCCCAAGGGAAAGCAAGCCATGTCAACAGCCGCGGCATCCTCCAGCAAATTCGAGTCCTTCTTCGAGACCACGCTTGCCGATGCCGATCCGGAAATCTTCGGCGCCATCCGCAACGAGCTCGGCCGCCAGCGCCATGAGATTGAGCTGATCGCTTCCGAAAATATCGTGTCGCGCGCCGTGCTCGAAGCGCAAGGCTCGATCATGACCAACAAATATGCCGAGGGTTATCCGGGCAAGCGCTACTATGGCGGCTGCCAGTTCGTCGACGTGGCCGAGGAACTGGCCATCGAACGTGCCAAAAAGCTGTTCGGCTGCAATTTCGCCAACGTCCAGCCGAATTCGGGCAGCCAGATGAACCAGGCGGTGTTCCTGGCGCTGCTGCAGCCCGGCGACACCTTCATGGGTCTCGACCTGAATTCGGGTGGTCACCTCACCCACGGCTCGCCGGTCAACATGAGCGGCAAGTGGTTCAAGGTCGTTTCCTACGGCGTGCGCAAGGAAGACCACCTGCTCGACATGGACGCGATCGAGAAGACCGCGCATGAGACCAAGCCGAAGCTGATCCTGGCCGGCGGCACCGCCTATTCGCGCATCTGGGACTGGAAGCGTTTCCGCGAGATCGCCGATGCGGTCGGCGCGTATCTGATGGTCGACATGGCGCATATCGCGGGCCTCGTCGCCGGCGGCATGCATCCGTCGCCGCTGCCCTATGCCCATGTCGTGACCACGACGACGCACAAGTCGCTGCGCGGCCCGCGCGGCGGCATGATCCTGTGCAATGACGAGGAGATCGCCAAGAAGATGAACTCGGCGGTGTTCCCGGGCCTGCAGGGCGGTCCGCTGATGCATGTCATCGCCGCCAAGGCGGTGGCGTTCGGCGAAGCGCTGAAGCCGAGCTTCAAGGCCTATGCCGAAAGCATCGTCGCCAACGCCAAGGCGCTGGCCTCCAGCCTGCAGGAAACCGGCCTCGATATCGTCTCGGGCGGCACCGACAACCACCTGATGCTGGTTGACCTGCGGCCGAAGAATGCCACCGGCAAGCGCGCGGAAGCCGCGCTTGGCCGCGCCAACATCACCTGCAACAAGAACGGCATCCCGTTCGATCCGGAAAAGCCGTTCGTCACGTCGGGCGTGCGCCTCGGCACGCCTGCCGGCACCACGCGCGGCTTCGGCCAGGCCGAATTCCGCGAGATCGGCAAGTTGATCGCCGAGGTGCTGGACGGGCTGAAGGTTGCGAATTCCGACGAAGGCAATGCCGCGGTCGAAGCCGGCGTCAAGGCCAAGGTCATGGCGCTGACCGATCGCTTCCCGCTCTACCCATATCTCGGTTGAGCCTGTCTGTCGGTTGCCCCTCTGTCGGTTGCCCCTCTGTCGGTTGACTGGGGGCCACGCGTCATCTTTTATCCCTGCGCTTCGCGCCGCTCCTCGATCGGGCGGCGCGGCATACCGGAGACTTGATGATGCGCACTTTCCGTCCTGCCTCCCTGGCACTGTCTGGCTCGCTGATCGCTTTCGCCATGTCCGGCGTGGTTGCGCAGGAGCAGACGCAGGCTGCCTCCGACATGCCGGCCACCAATACCTTCGGCAGGTGGACAACCATCATCGATACGCTCGATACCGGGCAGGACGCGCACAAGACCTGCGCCGCCTCGACCGCTTTCGTCGACGGCTTCGGCAATGCAGGCTCTCTGACGATGTCGATCTCGACCGGCGACGCGTTGCCGCCTGATGCGTACCCTGCCATCATGTTCATCGTCGATAACAAAACCCTGCCGACCGGCAGCAAGATCGCCGCGACCTTCGGTGACCCTGGCGTGAAAGTTGCCGCGACCGTAACCTCCAGCGCAGCCGCCGGTGGCCGTCCCAGTTGGATGGTCGACAACCAGGCCAAGACCAGCCTTGCCCTGCTGCGCGCCATGCGTAAGGTCACTTCGCTCGATGTGGTCTTCGGCAAGCAAGCGGTCGCCAGCATCCCGATGGACGGCTTCACCAAGGCCTATCGCAATCTGGGCACGTCCTGCGGTTTTCCGACCAAGGACGTGGCGCCCTGAGACTGCTGGCCGTCGGGGGCAGGGCGCTGGCAATTGTGCTTGCGCCTCGCTATCTCTGATACCAAGGCTGCGCTTTGCCATGGCGGCAAAACGCACTAAGCCTTTCCGCATCCTGAGAATCGCCAAACCGAAAGCTTCCTATGCGTTGTCCCTATTGCCAGTCCGAAGATACGCAGGTGAAGGACTCGCGTCCCGCCGAGGACGGCGCAGCGATCCGCCGGCGGCGGGTGTGCCCCGATTGCGGTGGTCGGTTCACGACCTTCGAGCGCGTGCAATTGCGCGATCTCGTCGTCGTCAAGAAGTCCGGCCGCAAGGTGCCTTTTGATCGCGATAAGCTGCTGCGCTCCGTCGAGATCGCGGTGCGCAAGCGCAATGTCGACCCCGAGCGCATCGACCGCGCCGTGACCGGCATCGTGCGCCAGCTCGAAAGCTCCGGCGAAACCGAGATTGCCTCGGGCGAAGTCGGCAAGCTGGTCATGGAAGCGCTGAAATCGCTGGATGACGTCGCCTATGTCCGCTTCGCCTCGGTCTATCGCAATTTCCGCGAAGCCAAGGATTTTCACGAGCTGCTGGGCGAACTGAAGGGCGACGAGGAAAAGACCGAAGAGGAAGCCGGCTGATCATGGCGGGATCGCGACTGAACGAGGCCGCGCAGGCGGCCCTTGATCGCCGTTTCATGGCTGCGGCCATCAGGCTGTCGCGCCGCAATGCCGGCCGCACCTCGACCAACCCCTCCGTCGGCACCATCATCGTGCGCGACGACGGCGCCGGCCCGATGATCGTCGGCACCGGCGTGACGGCCGTCGGCGGGCGGCCGCATGCCGAGACCGAAGCGTTGGCCGAGGCCGGCGAGGCCGCGCATGGTGCCACGGCTTATGTCACATTGGAGCCTTGCGCCCATCACGGCCGCACGCCGCCTTGCGCCAACGCGCTGGTCAATGCCGGCATCGCGCGCGTCGTGGGCGCGGCGAGCGATCCCGATACGCGCGTCTCCGGCAAGGGCTACGCCATCCTGCGTGACGCCGGTGTCGAGGTGGTGGAGAAGGTGCTGGCCACCGAGGCCGCCGAGCAGATGGCCGGCTATCTGACTCGTTCTCTGAAGAAGCGCCCTGAAGTAACTCTGAAGCTTGCACTTTCGAGTGACGGCAAGATCGGCAGGAAAGGCGCCGGCCAGGTCGCCATCACCGGCGAGATCGCGCGGCGCGATGTCTATCTCATGCGCGCCGAGGCCGACGCCATCCTGGTCGGCATCGGTACCGCACTCGAGGACGACCCGGCGTTGACCGTGCGTCTGCCGGGGTTGGAGAACCGCTCGCCGGCCCGCATCATCCTCGATCGGCAGATCCGGCTGCCGGAGACGTCCAGGCTGGTATCCGGCGTCGACCGCGTGCCGCTCTATGTCGCCGCTTGCTTGGAGGCCGATCCGCATCGGCGGGCGGCGCTCGAACGCGCGGGCGCCCGGTTCATCGGCACCGAGACATATGGGGGCGTCGTCGCCCTGCCGGAATTGCTCGAGGACCTTGCCGCGCTCGGCATGGCAAGCGTTTTGGTCGAGGGCGGCGCCAAGGTGGCCAAGGCTTTCCTTGAAGAAGACCTGGTCGACCGCATCGTCCTGTTCCAGGGGCCGGAAGCGATCGGCGAGGACGGCATTGCATCGCCCATCGACGCTGACCATATCCCGGCTGGGTTTCGTGAATTGCGCCGGATGCGCTTCGGCGAAGACAGTTATGCCGAGTGGGTAAGACCATGATCCCAAAAAATGGGAACCGGTTTTTGAATCAGATCATGGTCAAAACGAAAGACACTCTCTGATGTTTACGGGAATTGTCACGGATGTGGGCACCGTCGCTTCGGTAAAGCCGCTCAGCGAAGGCGTCGGCCTGCGCATCGACACGGCTTATGATCCCGGGACCATCGCCATCGGTGCTTCGATTTCCTGCGGCGGCGTCTGCCTCACCGTCACGGCGCTCCCCGAGCGTGGCTCGAACGCACGCTGGTTCGAGGTCGAGGCCTGGGAGGAAGCGCTGAGGCTGACCACCGCATCGAACTGGGAATCCGGCACCCGCATCAATCTCGAACGGGCGTTGAAGATCGGCGACGAGCTCGGCGGCCACATCGTCTCCGGCCATGTCGACGGCACCGCCGAGATCGTCGAGCGCAAGGAGGAGGGCGATGCCGTGCGCTTCACGCTGGAAGCGCCGCGCCATCTGGCGAAATTCATTGCGCCGAAGGGTTCGGTAGCACTCGACGGCACATCGCTCACGGTCAACAAGGTCGAAGGCACCCGCTTCGACGTTCTCCTGATCCATCACTCGCTGAGCGTCACCACCTGGGGCGAGCGCCATGCCGGCGATCGCGTCAACCTCGAAATCGATACCATGGCCCGCTATGCCGCGCGCCTGGCGGACGCGGCGAAAGAGGGGCTGTGACGGCGACTTGAACTAACCGGCCATTGGCCGTACATTGTTGTCAGGAGAACGACAATGACGGCACAGCTACCCCGCGGCCGTGTTCGTGGCGAGCGTCTGGAAACACGTGTCACGGCCGACCAGAAGAGTCTTATCGAGCATGCTGCGGCGCTACAGGGCCGCACGGTGACGGATTTTGTGCTGACCAGCGTCCAGGAAGCCGCCCGCCGTGCAATCGAGGAGCACGAGCGCCTGGAACTATCTGTCCGCGACAGCCGGGCCTTCGTGGATGCCCTCGTCAATCCGAAGCCTGTGAACGATCGCCTGCGCGATACAGTGCGTCGGTATCGCCAAGCCACTGGCATCTGAGGGTGACGGGCTCAACCGAGGCGTCTTTACGAGTTGAGGTGCTCGGTCCGCAGCACAACAGAAACGCATTTGAAAGCGGCGCGGAACCGCTCGATCGATATCTTCGAATGCAGGCCGGACAAGATGCCCGCAAGAACATCGCGGCACCGTTCGTGCTGGTCTTGTCGGATGGAGCTGTCGCTGGCTACTACACGCTCTCATCGACTGCGGTGAATGTCGGCGAGTGGCCTGCCGAGACCGCGCGTAAGCTGCCGCGTTATCCGCTCATTCCAGCGACGCTGCTCGGACGCCTGGCCGTCGATCGACAACAACAGGGCAGGGGCTATGGCCGATACCTCCTGGCCGATGCCTTGCATCGGTCTCTCCGTAGTGAGATTGCATCGTTCGCCGTGATTGTCGATGCAAAGGACGAGAGCGCATGCCGCTTCTACGAACGAGAAAGTTTCTTGCCATTTCCGGATCAGCCGATGAAGCTGTTTCGGCCAATGGCCGATATCGAGGAACTGTTCAGATGAGAACGGAGACTACGACAGAGGGCGAGAATTCCAAGCGACTAGAGCGGCTGACCCGCGAAGCAATGGCCGATGTGGACGCCAGCCGTGTGGTGGATCAGGGGGTCGTACTTGCCTGGGCCGAAAGCCTGGGTACCGGTTGTCCACTCCCAGTGCCGAACGCAAAGATGCGATAGACCAAGCGTCACCTCCGCCAATCTTCCACTTGCGATCAATCCGGCTTCGGCCTCTGCCAGCACACTTCACCTTTGAGCACGCTGCCCGCTCACCTTTGAGCACTGCTTCCCGCTTCACTTCTGCTCGCGCCCCTCGTAAGCTTTCACCTGGCCGGAGGGGAAAGCCATGATCAACCCGTCGCAACAAGTCATGAGGCTGGGTTTCGGATTTGCCGTGTCACAGGCGCTGCGCGTCATTGTCGAACTCGGCATTCCCGATCTTCTGTCCTCCGCCGAGCAGTCGGTTGAAGATTTGGCAGCCGCCACGAAGACGGACGCAGAATCGCTCTATCGCGTGATGCGGCTTCTGGCGCCTGAGGGGGTGTTTACTGAAATTCGCCCTCGCCATTTTGCCTTGACGGACGTTGGCGCGGTGCTTCGTTCCGACCGGCCTGGACCGCGCGACTTCATCCGGATGATCAACAGCGAGGCCTATCTCGCCTTCGAGCAACTCATACATTCCGTCCGCACTGGAAAGCCGGCCTTCGACAAGGTGTTCGGAAGCCCGAGATTCGATTGGCTTTCGGCCCACCCGGGGCAGGCCGCGCTGTTTCAACGAGCCATGGTCGCCTTAAGCCAGGGCAGCAACGAGGCGGTCGCGGCTGCCTATGATTTCGGCCCATACCGGCGGGTTGTCGATGTCGGAGGCGGGCATGGGCAGCTTCTCTCGGCCATCCTTGCTCGCAATCCCCATTTGAACGGGGTTCTTCTCGATCTGGCCTCTGGGGTGGCGGCGGCGCGCGCGGGAGCCGGAGGCGACCTGCCACGCACCGACTTCGTCGCCGGTGACTTCTTCGATAGCGTCCCCGTCGGCGACGTCTATGTAATCAAAAAGGTGATCCACGATTGGGACGATGAACGTGCGGGGCTGATCCTACGGCGTTGCCGGGATGCCATGCCAACGCATGGCAAGGTGCTCGTGGCCGAAACGCTCGTGCCTCCTGGCGACGAGCCGGATCAGATCAAGGCCATCGATGTTGTCATGCTCGCGGTTACCGGAGGCCTCGAACGGACTGAGGCACAGTACACCAAGCTGTTCGAAGGCGCAGGACTGAAGCTCTCGCGGGTGATCGGCACCCGAGCATCGATCTCGATCATCGAGGCTTCGCCTGCCTAGCCAAAGAACGTTCCGAAAGATCGCGCTGCGCGGAACCCGAATCCGTCGAGAGGTGCAGAGCCGGTGTCGGTTCGGCAATCTTCCGCTTGCGATCAACCCGGCTTCGGCCTAAGTCACCGGCAACCCCCCGGAGACTTTTATGGCTGGCACATCCCAACACGGCAAAGCGTTCATTCGCCCGAAGGCGAAGGCGCATCTGCTCATTGTCGAAGCGCGCTTTCACGACGATCTCGCCGACGCCCTGCTCGAGGGCGCGACCGGCGCGCTTGACGAGGCCGGCGCCACCTATGACGTCGTCACGGTTCCCGGTTCGCTGGAAATACCGGCCGTCATCACCTTCGCGCTCGATGGCGCCGCCGAAGGCGGCACGCATTATGACGGCTTCGTCGCGCTCGGCACCATCGTCCGCGGCGATACCTATCATTTCGACATCGTCGCAAATGAATCGAGCCGCGCGCTGATGGATCTATCGGTGCAGGAGGCAATCGCGATCGGCAATGGTATCCTGACCACCGAGAACGACGCGCAGGCATGGGCGCGTGCGCGCAAAACCGAAGGCGACAAGGGCGGCTTCGCGGCGCGCGCGGCGCTGACCATGATCGCGCTCAAAGAGAAATTCGGAGCCCAATCGTGAGCGATCCCGCCTCGACCGGAGCGGTGCGCCACGCCAACAAGCGCGGTGCCGCCCGTCTTGCCGCCGTCCAGGCGCTCTATCAGATGGATGTGGCCGGCAGCGGCGTCTTCGAGATCACGGCTGAATACGAAACCTTCCGCCTCGGCAAGGAAGTCGATGGCGCGCTCTATCGCGAGGCCGACGCGCAATGGTTCCGCGCCATCCTGACCGGCGTCGTCGAAAACCAGAAGACCATCGATCCCGTCATCCGCCAGGAGCTGACCGAGGATTGGCCGCTGTCGCGGCTGGATTCGACGCTGCGCGCCATCCTGCGCGCCGGCGTCTATGAATTGATGAAGCGCGAGGACGTGCCGGTCGCCGTGATCGTCTCCGAATATGTCGACATCGCAAAGGCCTTTTACGAGGAAGACGAGCCGAAGCTGGTGAACGCCGTTCTTGATCGCGTCTCGCGCCAGGTTCGTGGCGAGGGTCGGGGCAAGGACGCTTCGTGACGACCGCAGCGGCCGCGGTCGCCGAGACCGGCAGGGAAGGGCGTCGCACCGCGGCGCTACTTGCCGCCGCCCAGGCGATCGTCGGGTCGGCCGCTCCGATCGCCATTTCGCTGGGCGCGCTTGCCGGTCAGTACCTGCTCGGTCCGGACAAGTCGCTGGCGACGGCACCGGTCACCGGCTTCAATCTCGGCGTGGCGCTCGGAGCCTTGCCGGCCGCCGCCATCATCCGCCGGCTCGGCCATCGCGGCGGCTTCATGACCGGCACCATCGTCACCGCGGTCGGCGGCTTGATAGCGACGCTTGCGCTTTTCCAGGCAAGCTTCTGGCTGTTCGCCTTCGGCCTCTGCGTCATCGGCGCCGGCGGCGCTTTCGTCCAGCAGTTCCGCTTCGCCGCCGCCGACAATGCGCCGCCCGAGTTCAAGGCCCGCGCCATCTCCTTCGTGCTGGCCGGCGGCATCATCACCGCCATCCTCGGGCCGCAGATCGTCATCTACACACGTGAATTGCTGGCCCCGGTGATGTTTGCCGGATCCTTCGCCTCGATCCTGCCGCTGGCGGCCGCCGGCGCGCTCATTCTGTCGTTTCTGCGTGTTTCCTCCCGGACGAGCGCCGTTGCTGAAAGCATTGCAAGCGACGCCCGGCCGCTAGCTGAAATCGTCGCTCAGCCGCGTTTCGTCGCCGCGCTGTTCTGTACCGTCGGCAGCTACGCGCTGATGAGCTTCGTCATGACCGGCGCGCCGCTCGCCATGGTCGGCTGTGGCCTGTCGGAAGACAATGCGACGCTTGGCATTTCCTGGCACGTCATGGCCATGTTCGGGCCGAGCTTCTTCACCGGTTCGCTGATCCATCGCTTCGGCGCCGAACGCATCGTCGCCGCCGGCCTCGTCCTGCTGATCGGCTGCGCCGCCGTGGCGCTTTCCGGCCTGGCGCTGTGGCAGTTCTGGACGGCGCTGATCTTGCTCGGGCTCGGCTGGAACTTCGGCTTCATCGGCGCTACCGCCATGGTCGCGTCCAGCTACCGACCTTCCGAGAAGAGCAAGGTCCAGGGCTTCCACGACTTCGTCCTGTTCGGCTCGGTCGCCTTCGCCTCGCTGATGTCCGGCGCGATCTACAATGCCTGGGGCTGGACCATGCTGAACTGGATCGTCTTCCCGGTCGTCCTGCTTTGTTTTGTCGCGCTCGGCACTTTGAAAATGGTGGGTGCCCCGAAATTTTGAAGAAGCGGCCGGACCAGTTCTTCCGGCCGCTCGGACAGCGTGCCCGAAACGGCCAGCGTCATGCATCCGGCGGGAGCACCTGCAGGACCCGCGCGATGAACATGTGGAACTCGTCCATGTAGTTGCGCAGGAATGTTTCGGTGGACTCCACCGTCACCTCGCCATCGTCGGTGATCAATCCCGGGGTAAACTGAATGTAGGCTTCGGGGGAGTTCATCTGGGGTGCGTTGCAGAAGCTCAGGACGCTGCGCAGGCTCTGCTGGGCGACCGCGGTCGCGATCGCGCCGGGCGACGTTCCGATGACGGCGGACGGTTTGCGGGAAAAGGAGTTCTTGCCGTAAGGGCGGCTCGCCCAGTCGATTGCATTCTTCAGGCCGCCGGGGATCGAGCGGTTGTACTCCGGCGTGACGAAAAGCACCGCCTGGACGGACGCGATGGCTTTCTTGAACTCCAGCGCGACCGGCGGAAAGTTGGCGTCATAGTCGTAGCTGTAGAGTGGCAGGTCCTTGAAGGGGATTTCCGTCAGTTCAAGTTCCGGCGGCGCCAGCTTTACGAGGGCCTTCGCAAGCTTGCGGTTGATGGACCCCTTGGCAAGGCTGCCGATGAGGTAGCCGACTTTATGCTTGGCCATGACATACTCCCGTGTTGGCCGCCGACCCCGCCGTTCCTAATATTCCCCAGAACAGGGCAGGCCGCCAGCCGGCCTTAGGTCGGCGTCATATTATGGCGGGGGAACAGGGCCTTAGCCCCGGCTGAACAAAATTATTGCGCGTGTTCCCCTAGTTATGAAACCGTGTACCCCGACTGGCAGTTATAGCCGTGCTCATATGCGACCACCGGATTCTCGGTTCATAGCAAGGGATTTTCACAATGTTTTCAATCGGAAAGATTGCTTTGGCGGCGATCGCGCTCGGCATCACCGCCGCTTCGGCCAGTGCCCAGGTGGTCGTCTCCTCGAAGATCGACACGGAAGGCGGCGTGCTGGGCAACATCATCCAGCTCGTGCTCAACGCCAGCAACATCAAGACCGCCGACCGCATCCAGCTCGGCGCGACGCCGGTCGTGCGCAAGGCGATCAGCGCCGGCGAGATCGACATCTATCCCGAATACACCGGCAATGCCGCCTTCTTCTTCCAGAAGGCCGACGATCCGGTCTGGAAGGATGCAGCCAAGGCCTATGAAACCGCCAAGAAGCTCGACTACGACGCCAACAAGATCGTCTGGCTGTCGCCGTCGCCGGCCAACAACACCTGGGCGATCGCGCTGCGCAAGGAAGTGGCCGACGAGAACAAGCTCGTCACTCTCACGGACTTCGGCAAATACGTCGCGGGCGGCGGCAAGGTGGTGCTCGCGGCTTCCGCCGAGTTCGTCAATTCGGCGGCAGCGCTTCCGGCCTT
Organism: Mesorhizobium sp. Arg314; assembly: GCF_053714275.1. Taxonomy (NCBI): domain Bacteria; kingdom Pseudomonadati; phylum Pseudomonadota; class Alphaproteobacteria; order Hyphomicrobiales; family Phyllobacteriaceae; genus Mesorhizobium; species Mesorhizobium sp. Arg314. The sequence continues at coordinate 65,358 of NZ_JBSKBP010000027.1, forward strand.
CCAGACAACCTATGGCTTCACGCTGAAGCCCGACCAGCTCATCACGCTCTCCGGCGGCGATACCGCGGCGACCATCGCCGCCGCCGCCAACCAGACCAACGGCGCCAACGCCGCCATGGTCTATGGCACCGATGGCGGCATCCAGCCCTCCGGACTCGTCGTGCTCGGGGACGACAAGGGCGTGCAGCCGGTTTACCAGCCCGCGCCAATCATCCGCGAAGAGGTCCTGAAGCAGCATCCCGAAATCGAGGCGCTGCTGAAACCGGTCTTCGCCAAGCTCGATCTCGCCACGCTGCAGGAGCTCAATGGCCGTGTCCAGCTGGGCGGCGAGCCTGCCAAGGGCGTCGCGGAGGACTTTTTGAAGAAGAACGGGTTCTTGAAGTAGCAGTCAGGCGCGAGTGGGACAGGTGCGACCGAGGGAGCTGCCGATCTCCCCCCTTGCGGGGGAGATGTCCGGCAGGACAGAGGGGGGTGCTGTCCCGCCGACCTGTCAACCAATCAAATGCAGGTCCTTCGACAGGTTGGCCTTTGAACGGGCTCAAATTCGGAGCTTGGCGTTCCTTCACACCCCCCTCTGTCCTGCCGGACATCTCCCCCGCAAGGGGGGAGATTGGATGTCGCGTAGGCTTTCGCCAATCGCCAAAGTCGCAAGACTTTCATTTGGCTATTTGGCGGGGTTTCGATGACCCCCCGCCTCGACAAGCTAGGCGTCGTGATCGCCTCGATCGTCGCCTACGCCGCCTTGGCGGCACCCTTTGCCACGTTCCGCGCCAACCGTATCGTGCCGGGACAGGCGCGCTCGATCCTCGATGCGTTGCCGGCGACGCTTGGCATGCTGATGCTGGCGATCGTGATCGTGGGCGCCATCGTTGCCCTGCTTAGGACGCCGCTTGGGCTCAGGCTGGCGGCCAGCATCTTTGCGCTGGTCGCGCTGTCGGTGCTCATCGGCGTCGCCGGCGGTTTCCTGACGCCGGCCGGCAACACCTTCGCCCGCGTCGCTCCGGCATCCGGTTTCTGGCTGCTGATCTTTGCCTTCGCATTGCTCCTGGCCGATGTGCTGACACGGCTGAACCTGTCGCCCTGGGCGCGTGTCGGCGTGCTGGTGCTTGCTGCGCTCGCCATCGCCGCGCTGCTCGTGTCAGGACTTTGGGACAGTCTTTCCATCCTCAAGGAGTACGCCGGCCGGGCCGACAGTTTCTGGGCTGAGGCTTCCAAGCACGTTACGCTGGCGCTTGGCTCGCTGGCCGGTGCGGTGATTGTCGGCATACCGCTCGGCATCCTTTGCCATCGCGTCGAGAAGCTGCGGGCGGGCGTCCTCAATGTACTCAACATCGTCCAGACCATTCCGTCGATCGCGCTCTTCGGCCTGCTGATAGCGCCGCTCGGCTGGGTCGCAGTCCACGTGCCGGGCGCTGCCGCAATCGGCATAAGAGGCATCGGCACCGCGCCGGCCTTTGTCGCGCTTTTTCTCTATTCGCTGCTGCCGGTGGTGGCCAACACCGTGGTCGGCCTCGCCGGCGTGCCGCGCGCCGCCAACGACGCCGCGCGTGGCATGGGCATGACCGATCGCCAGCGCCTGTTCGATGTCGAGTTTCCGCTGGCCTTTCCGGTGATCCTGACCGGCATCCGCATCGTGCTGGTGCAGAATATCGGCCTTGCCACCATCGCCGCGCTGATCGGCGGCGGCGGCTTCGGCGTGTTCGTTTTCCAGGGTGTCGGCCAGACGGCGATGGATCTCGTGCTGCTCGGCGCGCTGCCCACCGTGGCGCTGGCCTTTGCGGCGGCCATCATCCTCGACGCGGTCATCGAGATGACCGCCACCAAGCGCAGGGTGGTTGAAACGGCATGATCGAGATCGAAGGCATCACCAAGCGCTATGACGAGATCACAGTGGTCGACAATGTCTCGATGGTCATCGAGCCGCGCACCATCGCCACCATTGTCGGCACATCGGGATCCGGCAAGACCACGCTGCTCAGGATGATCAACCGGTTGGTCGAGCCGACCTCGGGCGCGATCAGGCTCGACGGCGCCGACAACCGCTCTGTGCCCGGTTATCAGCTGCGCCGAAGCATCGGCTACGCCATCCAGGGCCACGGCCTGTTTCCGCATCGCACGGTGGCGCAAAACATCGCCACCGTGCCGCTGCTGCTCGGCTGGGACAGCGATCGCATCAAGGCGCGGGTCGACGAGCTGATGACGCTCTACCAACTCGACCCCCAGGCCTATGGCCCGCGTTATCCGCACGAGCTTTCCGGCGGCCAGCAGCAGCGCGTCGGCGTAGCCCGCGCGCTTGCCGCCGAACCCAATGTGCTGTTGATGGATGAGCCCTTCGGCGCGCTCGACCCGATCATCCGCGCCAAGGCGCAGGAGGACCTGCTGGCGATCCAGAAGCGCTTCGGTACCACCATCATCCTTGTCACCCACGACATGGAAGAGGCGGTGCACATGGGTGACAAGATAGCGGTCATGGACGCCGGCAAGCTGGTGCAATACGCAAAGCCGGCCGAGATTCTGGCCAGACCGGCGAGCGGCTTCGTCGAGACGCTGGTCGGCGCCAGCGAGAGGCCGTTCCGGCTGCTGTCGCTTGGCCATGTGCGCGATGCCGTGGAGCCGGGCGGCGCCGAAGGCGAGGCGATGCCGGGCGACGCCACGCAGCGCGACGCGCTGGCCGAGCTCTTGTGGTCGGGCCGCCCCGCACTGCCGGTGAAGGACGCCGGCGGCAAGCCGCTCGGCCGCGTCACTGTCGAAGGCCTGGTGAAGCGCGCGGCGAGGCCGCAATGAAAGCCTGGCTGCCCGCGCTGCTGAGGCTAGTTGTCCTGGTGCTGCTGGTGGCCTTCATCACCAGCCCCAGCTGGTTCGAGCCGCTGCTGAAACCACTGACCGAGAATGGCGCGCCGGCAATCTACAACCAGGGCAGCCTGTTGACGCTGACCTTGCAGCATCTGCGAACGGTGCTGATCGCAACGGTCGCGGCGACGGTCGTCGCGGTGGCGCTGGCCATACTGGTCACGAGGCCGGCCGGCGCCGAGTTCCTGCCGCTGTCGCGCAGCCTGGTCAATATCGGCCAGACCTTCCCGCCGGTTGCCGTGCTGGCACTTGCGGTGCCGGCTGTCGGTTTCGGCGAGAAGCCGACGCTGATCGCGCTCTTCCTCTATGGGCTCTTGCCGATCTTCGAGAATGCGCTGACCGCGCTCACCACGCTGCCGGGCAACGTGATGGAAGCGGCGCGCGGCGCCGGCATGACCGGTTGGCAAAGGTTGATGAAGGTCGAGCTGCCGCTGAGCGCCCCGGTGATCCTCGGCGGCATCCGGCTCTCGGTGGTCATCAGCCTCGCCACCGCAACCATCGGCTCGACGGTTGCCGCCAAGACGCTTGGCGAGGTGATCATCGCCGGCCTTATCTCGAACAATCTTGCCTTCGTGCTGCAAGGCGGGCTGATCGTCGCTGCGCTTGCGGTGCTGATCTATGACGGCCTGTCGGCGATCGAGCGCTACGCCGCAGGCCGGATGGGGCAGGGGGCGGAGTAGAAATGTTCAGGCATCAGTTTCGCTGATATCCGCCATCTTCAGAAGATGGCGAACGAGACCTGTTTTGAGCGGCTTGTTGCCATATATCGGAATGGAGAGGCGTACAATGCTTCCTTGTTTTCCATAAATATGATGGCTGCCCGCTATTCGCAGAAGTTGCCAGCCTCGCCGCTCGACAGATCTTTACCTGAAATGGATTTCAAACGGCGATTTCCACCACCCTGCCGGGTACTGAAGTGACCGAAGAGGGCAGCTCAACGGAAAGGCAGCCTTCAATCGCCTCACGCAGATTTGCCAAGAGTTCGTCCAGCGTTTCTCCTTCAGTCGCGCATCCCGGAATGGCTGGAACCTCGGCCCAGAAGCCACCTTCTTCCGTTTCATGAACGATAGCTTTGAACTTCATTGATCAACTCCTGTCCACCTACAAGATATGCATGGCGTTGGGCTGCAAAACGCTCGATCCGTCGGCGCTGCTTGCCTTGCTAATATCCGGTCCGGACCAGTCTGACGCCACGTTCATTTCAATCGATCTAAAATCAGGCCCGCGCTGGCACAACAGTTAGTGCCTTCTTCTTTTGGGCGAAAGCCGGGCAAAGACCGAACAATATCTTGACGTTCTAAGCCCTGTTTCGCATACACCCCAACCAAGGGGTGGATTCCGCGCGCGGCATCATCCCCGTTCCAACGGCCCAGGGAGGGGTTCTTTTGGGCCATCAATCGAGGAAAATCCGGCAATGACCATCATTACCGCCGTCATCGCCTGCGGCTTGCTGTCAGTTCTGTACGCCATCTGGGCGACACGTTCGGTCCTTGCGTCCGATCAGGGCAATCAGCGCATGCAGGAAATCTCCGCCGCCATCCGCGAAGGCGCCCAGGCCTACCTGGCGCGCCAGTACACGACCATCGCGGTCGTCGGCATCGTCGTGCTCCTGCTTGCCTGGTGGCTGCTTTCGATCACCGCCGCTATCGGCTTCCTGATCGGCGCAGTGCTCTCGGGCGCCGCCGGCTTCATCGGCATGCATGTCTCGGTGCGCGCCAATGTGCGCACCGCGCAGGCCGCTTCGAACAGCCTTGCCGCCGGCCTCGACATCGCCTTCAAGTCGGGCGCCATCACCGGCATGCTGGTGGCGGGCCTGGCGCTGCTCGGCGTCTCGATTTACTACGCCATCCTGACCGGCCCGATGGGCCTGCAGCCGAACGACCGCGTCGTTATCGACTCGCTGGTTTCGCTCGGCTTCGGCGCCTCGCTGATCTCGATCTTCGCCCGTCTCGGCGGCGGCATCTTCACCAAAGGCGCCGACGTCGGCGGCGACCTCGTCGGCAAGGTCGAAGCCGGTATCCCGGAAGACGATCCGCGCAACCCGGCCACCATCGCCGACAATGTCGGTGACAATGTCGGCGACTGCGCCGGCATGGCCGCCGACCTGTTCGAGACCTACGCGGTGACGGTCGTCGCCACCATGGTGCTTGCCGCCATCTTCTTCGGTGGCACTGCGGCTCTCGGCGCGGCCATGCTTTATCCGCTGGCCATCTGCGGCGCCTGCATCCTGACCTCGATCGTCGGCACCTTCTTCGTCAAGCTCGGCTCCAACGGCTCGATCATGGGCGCGCTTTACAAGGGCCTGATCGTCACCGGCCTGCTGTCGATCGTCGGTCTCGCCATCGCTACCTCGGCAACCGTCGGCTGGGGCGAGGTCGGCACCGTCGCCGGCATCGCCATCACCGGCAAGAACCTGTTCATCTGCGGCCTGATCGGTCTCGTCGTGACCGGGCTCATCGTCGTCATCACCGAATACTATACCGGCACCAACAAGCGCCCGGTGAATTCGATCGCCCAGGCATCCGTCACCGGCCACGGCACCAACGTCATCCAAGGCCTTGCGGTATCGCTGGAATCGACGGCGCTGCCGGCAATCGTCATCGTCGGCGGCATCATCGCCACCTACCAGCTCGGCGGCCTGTTCGGCACCGCGATCGCCGTCACCACCATGCTCGGCCTTGCCGGCATGATCGTGGCGCTCGACGCCTTCGGCCCGGTTACCGACAATGCCGGCGGCATTGCCGAAATGGCCGGCCTGCCCAAGGAAGTGCGCCACTCCACCGACGCGCTCGACGCCGTCGGCAACACCACCAAGGCGGTGACCAAGGGCTATGCCATCGGCTCCGCCGGTCTCGGCGCCCTGGTGCTGTTCGCCGCCTACTCGAACGACCTCAGGTTCTTTGCCGCCAACGGCGACAAATACCCCTACTTCCAGGGCATGGGCGAGATCTCCTTCGATCTCTCCAACCCGTATGTCGTAGCCGGCCTGATCTTCGGCGGCTTGATCCCCTATCTGTTCGGCGGCATCGCGATGACCGCCGTCGGTCGCGCAGCCGGCTCGATCGTCGAGGAAGTGCGCAAGCAGTTCCGCGAGGACAAGGGCATCATGGCCGGCACCTCGAAGCCGAACTATGCGCGCGCCGTCGACATCCTGACCAGGGCGGCGATCCGGGAAATGATCATCCCGTCGCTGCTGCCGGTCCTTGCACCGCTCGTCGTTTACTTCGGCGTGCTGCTGATCTCGGGCTCGAAGGCCTCGGCCTTCGCGGCGCTTGGCGCCTCGCTGCTCGGCGTCATCGTCAACGGCCTCTTCGTCGCCATCTCGATGACTTCCGGTGGCGGCGCCTGGGACAACGCCAAGAAGTCGTTCGAGGACGGCTTTACCGACAAGGACGGGGTCAAGCACCTGAAGGGCTCGGAGGCGCACAAGGCCTCGGTCACCGGCGACACCGTCGGCGATCCCTACAAGGATACCGCCGGCCCGGCCGTCAACCCGGCGATCAAGATCACCAACATCGTCGCTCTGCTTCTGCTCGCCGTGCTCGCGCACGGCTAATTGCGGCGGCTATTCATTCCTGCACAAGGCCCTCGGGAGCGATCCCGCGGGCTTTGTTTGTCAGCATGACATCCTTGATGCGTTCCGTATCTAATGCATGTCGCCCAGAAGTGTACGCGGTCCTGGGACAACGACATGCATAAAAACAAGGACTTAAAGCGCGTCGCCTGTATCCGTTTCAGTGCGACGCGCTTAGGTGGGCACTCAGCTGGCTTCTGGCTTTTCTGTGCCATGGCGATAGCGGGCCAGCAACTCATCGGCGTCTGGTTCTCGCTCGGGCATTGGTGGCAAGCCGCGTTTCTGGCGCAGCATGGCAATGAACGCACCGCGGCGATGTTGGCGGCGGAAGGTACGGGCCCGCGGATATATGCCAAGGGCAGCCAGAAGCCTGCGTTTGAGGTAGCGGGAGCGCTTGAGGGGAGTAGGTTCCTCGGCGTTGCCAAGAATCCTGGCGCGCAACGCGTCTGGCGCGTACATCGCGTCCATCAGTTCTTCCTGCTCCTGCGCCGTATCTCGCGCATAGCTGCCTTCGCGCTTGCCCGAATGCAGCATGAGCACGGTCAGATGTGGCATCGTTGCGATCACCGCGCCCTTGCGCCAGGCACGGAACAGCCAGTCCTGGGAACTTTCGCAGATGCACCGGCTGGCCGGGCGCCATGGCCCAAGCCTTGGCAGTGACGTCCGCCGGATCATTTGCGCAGAGCCGAATCCGACTGTGGTGACGGGGTCATAGAAGCCGTCCAGCCCCATCCCGAGTATCATATGTCTGGAACCATTGCTCGCGGCCGACTCGATGACCGCACCTCGGGCGATCACCACATCGGCACCGGTGGCGTCGATCCAGCCGCTCATGGATGTCAGATGGTCGGGAAACCAGAGGTCGTCATGGTTCAATATGGCAACGAAACGGCCGCGGGCTCTGGCAAAGCCGATATTGTTCGGCCCCGACTGCTCGCCGAAGTTCACGGGAAGATCGATATAGGAGATGCGGGCGTCGCCGAAAGCGGCGACCGTGGTCGCGGTGTCTGACCGGCACGCGTCGCCGATGACTATGGCTTCCCAGTCCTGCAGAGTCTGACCAACGAGGCTCTTCAGGGCTTGATGCAGCACCGCCGGACGATTGTGCGTCGCTATGACGACCGAGACCAGCGGTTCGATCGGTCCAGTTGGCGCGCGCTGGCCAGCCCGCTCCACGCTACACAAGCTTGTAGGGGATCTGTTCGGTATCGAGGGGCAGCCGCCAGTGATCGGGTGCGTCATAGGCGTAGGCCTTGTCGACGAGATTGAGCACCAAGGCCGTCTCGGGCCCCAGGGAAACGATGCCGTGCCAGATGCCCGGCGGAATGATGATGATGGCGGGCCTGACCGCTCCGACAATCTTGTGCCAGACCGCGCCGAACGTCGGCGAGGCCTTGCGACCGTCGAACAATGAAATCCGAACGCTGCCTACCGAGCAAAAAAGCCGGTCGCTGGTGACGCCATGAGCATGCCATCCGCTCACTCCGCCGGGATAGAGAGTGCGCTGAAAGACCTGCCCGACGGGGAGCCCATCCAGACCCCATTCCTCGCGAAAGACTTCGGTGAGATAACCGGTCGAAGTCGCGACAGGTCGGACTTCCTTGAACGTGACGCCGTCGATCGCCGGCGCATCGACGGCAAGCCAGTCGGGTGTCACGGTCTGGCGGTCAGGCGTGCCCGTCGCCATCCAACCTTGTGGTACAATACGATCGCTTTCGCTCATATCCAGCCCCCGGAAATCGCCGCGACGTCATACGTCGCCAGATGAGCATAAGCAAGCGCAGCCGACTTGCCTTCGGCCGGCAGCAAAAGACCCGCCATTGGCGGGTCTTGTCTATCCAGGCTGCAGGGGTGAGCAAACTCAGGGCGTGCCGCCACCGCCACCCGGGATGCCGGGCGCCAGCTTGCTGGCGCCGTTGATGACCTGGCTGAGGAAGTTCTGGTCCTTGCCGCCGGTCGGCGTTGTCCTCGAGATGAAGTCGAAGACCTTGCCGTCCTTCAGGCCGTAATTGGCGATCTGAGTGACGCGGCCGTCGGCACCGAAATAGACCGCCAGCACATGCTGGTCGATGATGTGAGGATTGTCGAAGGCGACATAGCGCTTGCGCGTTTGCGAGATGTAGTAGAAGGCCTCGTTGTCGAAGGTCGCCGTCGTCGACGGCGTGCCCAGCGCCAGAAGCACCTGTTCGCGGCTCGATCCGACCGGCACCGAATCGATCGCCTGCTGGTCGATGACGTAGCCTTTTGTCAGTGTCTCGCTTGGATGGAGATCACCGAACATCTTGGATGAATTGCAGGCGGAAAGCGCTGATACCACCATCAGCAGCGAAGCCACGCCCACCGGGGCGGGCGCAAAGAACGACTTGAATTTCAGCGCACCCAACAACAATTCTCCATCACATCCCCGCAACTTGCGCTGGGCCGCAAAACCGGTAAACCAGCTTGCATGCCGATGCAACAAGGCCAAATCAAACAACAGGTCCCCGGGAGACCGCCCTCAATGTTCCAGCGCCTTTTTGGCCGCGAACGCAACGCCAACCGCGCTATCACCGACGCGCTCTACGCACAAATCGTGGCGGCGGCGCGGCAAACGGTGCTTTATTCCGACTGGAATGTGCCGGATACGCCGCTTGGCCGCTTCGAGATGCTGTCGCTGCACATGTACCTCGTCCAGCACCGGCTGCATGGCGAGCAGGGTGCCGCGGCCGAGGTCGCGCAAGTGCTGATCGACGAGTTCTTTCTCGATGTCGAGCATTCGCTGCGCGAGCTTGGCATCAGCGATGTCGGCGTGCCCAAACGCATGAAGAAGCTGGCAAAGATGTTTTACGGTCGCACGGCCGCTTATGACGATGCCCTCAAGCAAGACGACCGCGCGGCGCTCGCGGCGGCGCTCGCCCGCAACGTCAGGCCGGACGCCGGCCCCTGGCCGCAGGCAGCGCTGCTGGCGGACTATGTTTGCCAGGCCACGCAAAAGCTTGCCGCGCAGCCGGCCGAATCGATCGCCGCCGGCACGGCCGCGTTCCCGACTGCCGGGGCGGCGTGAGGAGGCGATGATGAAAGACGCTGAATCACGCAGCCTGGTATCCTTTATCGCCAATGTCGCGCGGCTGCCGCAAAAGGGCCTGCCGGTCGTGGTCGAGGCCGATGAGCGCCAGCGCGAAGCGCTTGCCGCCGAACATGACTTGCTTTCGGTCGAAAGCTATCGCGCCGAGCTGCTGGTAGCCTCCTGGAAGCGCAACGGCGTCAGGGTCACCGGCCGCGTCGAAGCCGACATCACGCAGGCCTGCATCGTCACCCTGGAGCCGGTAACCGCCCACATCGACGAGCCGGTCGAAGCGTTGTTCCTGCCCGAGCAGTCGAAGCTTGGGCGCGAGGGCTTCGAGGGCGGCGGCGAGATCATCCTCGACGCCGACGGACCGGACAGTCCGGAGACATTCTCCGGCGACACCATCGACGTCGGCGCGCTGGCCGAACAGTTTTTCGGTCTGGCGATCGACCCCTATCCGCGCAAGCCGGGAGCCTCCCTCGACGTTGCCGGTGACGACCAGCCCGAGGAAAGCGAATTCCACAAAAAGCTGCGTTCGCTGCTTGGAAAATCCTGAGAGTGGTCCGGATTTTGGAAAAGTTGGTTGTGCGGCAGCCCAAAACCGCTATTTTCGCCGAACCTTCGCGAGCCCCCTTACCTTGGCAGGCGCCCCCCGCAAGCCAGGCAAACCGTGAGAAAAGCACTACGTGATCAGGATTTCCATCGATGCCATGGGCGGCGATCACGGACCGAGCGTGGTCATCCCGGCGCTGATGACGGTCGCCATCCGCCGCCCTGATATCCGCTTCGTCATCTATGGCCGCGAGGACGTGGTGCGCCCCGAACTCGCCAAGTTCCCGAGACTCGCCGAAGTAAGCGAGTTCGTCCATTGCGAGATCGCCGTGCGCATGGACGACAAGCCGAGCCAGGCGCTGCGCCAGGGCCGCTGGAAGTCGTCGATGTGGAAGGCCGTCGAGGCGGTGAAGAACGGCGGCGCGCAGGCCTGCATCTCGGCCGGCAACACCGGCGCGCTGATGGCGATGTCGAAATTCTGCCTGCGCACCATGGCCACCATCGACCGTCCGGCGATCGCGGCGCTCTGGCCGACGACGCGCGGCGAAAGCGTGGTGCTCGATGTCGGCGCCACCATCGGCGCGGACGCGCACCAGCTTATCGATTTCGCCATTCTGGGCACCGGCATGGCGCGTTCGGTGTTCGGCGTCGAGCGGCCGAGCGTTGGCCTGCTCAATGTCGGCGTCGAGGAAATCAAGGGCCAGGAAGAGGTCAAGGAGGCCGGCCGCATGCTGCGCGAGGCCAACATGGCCTCGATGAATTATCGCGGCTTCGTCGAAGGCGACGATATCGGCAAGGGCACGGTCGACGTGGTGGTCACGGAGGGCTTTGCCGGCAACATCGCGCTCAAGACCGCCGAAGGCACCGCAAGGCAGATCGCCGGCTATCTGCGCGCCGCCATGAGCCGCACGCTGATGGCCAAGATCGGCTACGTCTTCGCCAAGGGCGCTTTCGACAGGCTGCGCGAGAAGATGGATGTCGGTCGCTCCAATGGCGGCGTCTTCCTGGGGTTGAACGGCATTGTGGTGAAAAGCCATGGCGGCGCCGATTCGGATGGCTTCGCGGCGGCCATCGAGCTCGGCTACGACATGGTGCGCAACAATCTGCTTGACCGGATCGAGGCCGACCTCGATCTGTTCCATGCGCGCAACCCGACTGCCCAAGCAAACAGGAAATCCGGCGTCGCCGCCGACGCCGAGGAATAGGAAAGAGCTTTGATCAGATCAGTCGTGCGCGGCAACGGTGCCGCGCTGCCCCGCCGCATCATGAAGAATGCCGATTTCGAAGGCATGGTCGAGACCTCCGACGAGTGGATCGTCCAGCGCACCGGCATTCGCCAGCGCCACGTCGCGGCCGATGAAGAGACGACGGCCTCGCTGGGCGAGGCGGCCGCGCGCGCCGCGCTCGACAGCGCCGCTATGACGCCTGCCGATATCGACCTCATCATTCTGGCGACGTCGACGCCAAACAATACCTTTCCGGCGACCGCGGTCGAGATCCAGAACCGGCTCGGCATGCATCACGGCTTTGCCTTCGACATGCAGGCCGTTTGCTCGGGCTTCGTCTATGCCGTCGCCACCGCCGACCTTTATATCCGTGGCGGGTTGGCCAGACGCGTCCTGGTGATCGGTTCGGAAACCTTCTCGCGCATCCTCGACTGGAACGACCGCTCGACCTGTGTGCTGTTCGGCGACGGCGCCGGAGCGCTGGTTCTCGAAGCCGAAGAAGGAACCGGTGCGATCGCCGATCGCGGCGTGCTGGCGGCGAGCCTGCGCTCCGACGGCGTGCACAAGGACAAGCTCTTCGTCGACGGCGGCCCTTCGACGACGGGAACCGTAGGCCATCTCAGGATGGAAGGCCGTGAAGTGTTCAAGCATGCCGTCGGCATGATCACCGATGTCATTGAGGCGACCTTCGGTGAGGCCGGCATAAGTGCGCAAGACCTCGACTGGTTCGTGCCGCATCAGGCCAATAAACGGATTATTGACGCTTCCGCCAAGAAGCTCGGGATTGCCGAGCAGAAAGTGGTGGTCACCGTCGATTTACACGGTAACACCTCGGCTGCCTCCGTGCCGCTCGCTCTCTCGGTGGCCGTCGCCGACGGCCGCATCAAGAAGGGCGACCTGGTGCTTCTCGAGGCGATGGGTGGAGGTTTCACCTGGGGCGCGGTATTGCTCCGCTGGTAAGTGCCGAACGCACCGGTTCGGTTCTTGACCTTGCCGGATCAATTACTTACGCTCAGCCTTTGCCTGTATCGATTTACATTTTTTGCGAACAGATGGGACGGTCGCATGGGGGGAAAGACACTTACGCGTGCCGACCTTGCTGAAGCCGTTTACCGGAAGGTTGGCTTGTCGCGAACTGAATCGGCGGAGCTCGTCGAGGCCGTGCTGGACGAAATCTGCGAAGCCATCGTTCGGGGTGAGACGGTCAAGCTGTCGTCCTTTGCCACCTTCCATGTCCGCTCCAAGAACGAGCGCATCGGCCGCAATCCCAAGACCGGCGAGGAAGTGCCGATCCTGCCGCGCCGGGTGATGACGTTCAAATCGTCGAACGTGCTCAAGAGCCGGATCCTGCGCTCGCACCAGAACAGCAAGGGCAAGGGCGGCAAGTAGTTTGCTGGCGAATGCGGTTGAAAACCGCCGGCCGTTTTGACGCTGGGCTTGAATATCGTTTCATAAATCGCTGAAATAAGGCACGATTCGGCATCATACCGGATCGCGGTCCAGTGTGGAGGATTGGCCCATGGACAAGAGCCCCGACGCTTTCCGCACCATCAGCGAAGTCGCGGAAGATCTCGATCTGCCGCAGCACGTGCTGCGTTTCTGGGAGACGCGCTTCACCCAGATCAAGCCGATGAAGCGCGGCGGCGGCCGCCGCTACTACCGGCCGCAGGACGTCGAGCTGATCAAGGGCATCCGGCATATGCTCTACGATCAGGGCTATACGATCAAAGGCGTCCAGAAGCTGTTGCGCGAGAACGGCAACCATTTTCTGGTCGCCATCGGCAATGGCGACATGGCAGCCGTGGAGGCGATTGCCCAGCGTCGTCAGGCCGAGCAAGTGCCGCTGACGGCGGCCGCGCAGCCGCGCGGCGACGAGGATGCGCTTGTCGGCCAGCCCAAGGTGAAGCCCAGCCGCCGTTTCTTTGGTCTCGGCAAGGGCGACGACGAAGGTCCGGTTCAACCTGACGCTTCGAAATTGTCACGCGACAACCGTGCCTTGCTGCAGGAGGCGCTGTTCGACCTGCTGGAATGCAAACGCCTGCTCGACCAGGTTCGTTGAACGGTCATCGTTCGATCTGCCGCAGCTCCGTCCGACCGCCGGAACTGGCGCTGCGTCCATGCGTTAGGCCTTCTCTCGAAGAGAAGGACAACAAGCATGGCATCGTTTTCGACCCTCTCCGACCTTGATCTCGACAAGCAGGTCGCGGCGCTCTCGCGACAATTGAACGATCTCAAGAAGGTTTTGGCCAAGCGCGGTGACGCCTACTACGAAGATAGCCGCGAGGCGGCGTCCGATTATTACTCACAGCTTGCCGATCGCCTGCACGAGGCGCTGCCGGCGATAAGGCGCAGGGGCAGGGCGCTCGAGCGGACCGCGCGCGACCATCCGGCAACGGCCGCCGCCGTCGGGCTGGTCGTGGTCGGGCTGCTTGCCGGCCTTCTCATCAGCCGGCGCTGATCTTCTCGGATTCGATATAGAAATGGCGGCGGCATGTTGCCGCCGCCATTTCCATGCCGGAGGCTGCGATCAGCGAGCGAGCTTGATCTTGCTCTTCCGGTCGACCCAGGGGTGGCGCGATGCCGTGATTGCCGACCACGACCCGATTTGTGACGAGCTTGCCGCCGCCGTCGCGCTCGGCGTTGACGAACACCGCGACACCCGGCGCAAGATCCGCCGGCGTGGCGGTGGCGAATGTCACGATCGGGTACGTCCGCGGGATCGCGTTCTGTCTCTTCTGGCCATTGTCATAGGTGAGCGTGACCGTGCGGCTTTCGATCTCGGTGACGTCGGCGACGGTGCCGTTGGTCATGCGGCTGTCGGGCTGCAAATCCCAGTCGCGGTCGCCTTCTCCCGTACCCCTCGGCGCGGCCGGAAAGATCACGACTTCCATGGCATCCGATCCTTCCGTGAAAATGCCCGGCGCCGTTTTCGGCTGCCGCCACGGCAAGCTAACGAATCGAGACGTCGAAAATGCCAATCCGACCGCGGACCTTCAAAAGGACTTGATTGAGCGCCGTACGACCTTACATCTGCGAGGCCTGCGATATCCGACCGGAAAATGCCGCTTCACGATGGCGTGACGGCCGAAGCTCTTGGCAAATCATTCGTTAACGAGCATTCTCCCGCCCATCTCAGGCAACGCCACATTTCATCAGACCCTGTTTCATCTCAAGGAGTTGCCATGCCCAACACCGTACGAAACGCTGTTTCCAATGACATCATTGCCGCGTCCGGCCTCAATCCGTTTAAAGCCGCTCGCGAAACCAGGGGATACACGATCGAGGAACTCTCTTTGACCTGCGGCCTGGCCGTGGGCGAGATCATCGACATAGAGGACGGCAAGGACGCCGATCCCGCCAAGCTCCGGCGCATTGCCTCGGCATTGCAGATGCCGGAAGAGGAATTAATCAGGGTGCCGGCCGCCGAGAATCGGCCCACGCAGCAATAGAGACGCCCAAAGCGTCCATCCGAGCCCGCCGAGGTTTTGCCCGGCGGGCTTTTTAGTGCCTGCAAGGCAGAGGCGCTGGCTCTTGCCAATAACGGCTGCGCCATGCGATTCGCCGATCGCTGCTGTTCGACAGACCTGACGAGGGGTTAACGATGAGCTTGGAATCGGTTCGCGCCTTCTTCGCCGAGCATGCGCCCGACATCGAAGTCATCGTCACCGAAGCAAGTTCGGCAACGGTGGCGCTGGCGGCCGAGGCCCATGGCGTCACGCCGGCGCAGATCGCCAAGACGATCTGCCTGCGTGTCGGCGACGAGACCATGCTGGTCGTCACCAGCGGCGTCGCCAGGCTCGACAACCGCAAGTTCAAGGACAGGATGGGCGGCAAGCCTCGCATGCTTGGTGGCGAGGAGGTGCTGGCGGCGACCAGCCATCCGCCAGGCGGCGTCTGCCCGTTCGGCCTGCCGGCGCCGCTGCCCATCTATTGCGATCTGTCGCTCAAGCCCTTCGACGAAGTCGTTCCTGCTGCCGGCGCCACCAATGCCGCGGTGCGCATCACGCCGCAGCGCATGGCCGATCTGGTCGGCGCCGTATGGGTTGACGTTTGCCAGTAACAATTGCCGCCTAGATATCTCTTCGTGGTTCGCGAAAAGGACGTCGCGCGGCTTTGACCGGCATTCGGTCGCGGGCGCTCGCTTCCATTTTGTTTGGCGCAGGCGCCCGCCGCCCGCGCTTTTCGCCGTTGCGCCTCGACCAACGCGAAAAGCGGCGACAAATGGTCAAAGATTTGGACATTAGTCTTGACAGAAATACAGATGTTCAATACCCGTCAAGCAATTGAACAGCATGCGATATGGGAGGAATAAGCGGCATGGCTTCCAATATTTCGTTGACGGGCCTTGCCCGTGACCTCGAGGAGCGCGCCAAGTCCGGCAAGCCCATCCGCATCGGCCTGATCGGCTCCGGTGAAATGGGAACCGACATCGTTACCCGCGTCGCCCATATGTCCGGCATCGAGATCGGCGCCATTTCCGAACTCAACCTGCCGGCGGCCAGCAAGGCCGTCGATATCGCCTTCCAGGAAACCGGCCATGCGCGCGAGGTTTCGAATGCCGCGGCGATGACGTCCGCCATGGAGGCGGGCAAGATCGCCGTCACCAATGATTCCAGCCTAGTCATCGGCAATGACCTGATCGACGTCGTCATCGACGCGACCGGCGTTCCGGCCGTCGGCGCCGAGATCGGTCTGCGCGCTATGGAGCACGGCAAGCATCTGGTGATGATGAATGTCGAGGCCGACGTGACCATCGGCGCCTACCTCAAGGCCGAAGCCGACCGGTTGGGCGTCACCTATTCGCTGGGCGCCGGCGACGAGCCGTCCTCCTGCATGGAGCTGATCGAGTTCGTGTCCGCCATGGGCCACCCGATCGTCGCCGCCGGCAAGGGCAAGAACAATCCGCTCAACATCGACGCCACGCCTCCCGACTATGAGGAGGAGGCGAAACGCCGGCACATGAATGTGCGCATGCTGGTCGAATTCGTCGACGGCTCGAAAACCATGGTCGAGATGGCGGCGATCGCCAACGCGACCGGGCTGGTGCCCGACAAGCCCGGCATGCACGGCCCGTCGGCGACACTCGGCGAATTGTCGAAGGTTCTGGTGCCTCAGAAGGACGGCGGCGTGCTGTCCAAGGTCGGCGTGGTCGACTATTCGATCGGCAAGGGTGTGGCGCCCGGCGTCTTCGTCGTCGCCGACATGTCGCATCCGCGCATTTCCGAACGCATGGAAGACCTGAAGATGGGCAAGGGCCCGTACTTCACCTTCCATCGCCCCTTTCACCTGACCTCGCTGGAAGTGCCGCTCACCTGCGCGCGCGTCGTGCTCTACGGCAAGGCCGACATGGTGCCGCTGGCCAAGCCGGTGGCCGAAGTCTGCGCCGTCGCCAAGAAGGATATGAAGCCCGGCGACAAGCTCGATGCCATCGGTGAGTATTGCTATCGCGCCTGGATCATGACGGCGCCGCAAGCCCATGCGGCGCGGGCCATCCCCTGCGGCCTGCTGCAGGGCGGCTCGGCCACCCAACCGATCAAGAAGGGCGAACTCATCACCTATGCCAATGCAGCGCCCGCGCCGGGCTCGAAGATCGCCGAATTGCGCGCCCGCCAGGACAAGCTCGTTTACGGTACCGTGGAGGCGTGATCATGGCCGAAGCCAGCAAAGCCGTCGTGGATAGCCGCGCCAACCTGCCTTTCGTCTATCGCCAGTACAGGCCGGAGCAGCTCAGAGAGGTGCTCCACAAGATGTACCTCATCCGCCGCTTCGAAGAGGGCGCGGAAGAGTGCTACACGCGCGGCCTCATCCACGGCACCATGCATTTGTCGATCGGCCAGGAAGCGAGCGCCATGGGCATCTGCTTGCCGCTCGCCGAGGATGACCAGATCACCTCGACGCATCGCGGTCATGGCCATTGCATTGCCAAGGGCGCCGAAGTCAGCCGCATGTTCGCGGAGTTCTTCGGCAAGACCACCGGCTACTGCAAGGGCCGCGGCGGCTCCATGCATATCGCCGATGTCGCCAAGGGCAATCTCGGCGCCAATGGCATCGTTGCCGGCGGCATTCCGATTGCGGTCGGTGCGGCGCTCTCGTCCAAGATGATGAAGACCGGCAAGGTCGTGGTCTCCTTCTTCGGCGACGGCGCCAACAATGAAGGCGCCTTTCACGAGGCGCTGAACATGGCGGCGATCTGGAAGCTGCCGGTGATCTTCGTGTGCGAGAACAACGGCTATGGCATGTCCACCTCGACGGCGCGCTCGACCGCTGTGAAGAACATCGCCGAGCGCGCGGCCGCCTATTCGATGCCCGGCGTCATCGTCAACGGCAACATCTTCTCCGAGGTGGCAGAGGCGTCTTTCAAGGCGGTCGAGCGGGCGCGGGCCGGCGAGGGGCCGACGCTGATCGAATCGAAGACCTACCGCCACCGCGGCCATTCCAAGAGCGACCGCAACCGCTACCGCAGCAAGGAAGAGATCGAGGATTGGATGGCGAACCGCGATCCGATCACGCTCTTCGAGACCGAGCTGAGCGATTTCGGCTTCATCGACGATCAGGGCATCCAGGCGATCCGCGACGCGGTCACCCGTGAGATCGCCGACGGCATCGAGTTCGCCAAGGCGAGCCCGGCGCCGGAGATCGCGACCCTTCAGGACTATGTTTACACGGAGCATGCTTGATGGATGCCGCCGTGCGTGAACTGAGCTACGCCCAGGCCATCCAGGAAGCCATGGCGATCGCCATGGACATGGACGACCGTGTCTTCCTGATGGGCGAGGATATCGGCGTCTATGGCGGCGCTTTCCAGGTGACCGGCGATCTGGTCGAGCGCTACGGCACCGACCGGGTGATCGACACGCCGATTTCGGAACTGGGCGGCGCGGGCGTCGCGGTGGGTGCGGCCGTTACCGGCATGCGGCCGATCTTCGAATTCCAGTTCTCGGATTTCGCCACGCTCGGCATGGAGCAGATCGTCAACCAGGCCGCCAAGATGCGCTTCATGCTTGGCGGCGAGGTCTCGGTGCCGGTGGTGATGCGTTTCCCGGCCGGCTCCGGCACCGGTGCGGCCGCGCAGCACAGCCAGAGCCTCGAAGCCTGGCTCGGCCATGTGCCTGGCCTCAAGGTCATTCAGCCGGCGACGCCGCACGATGCCAAGGGCATGCTGCTTGCCGCGGTCGCCGATCCGGACCCGGTCATGATCTTCGAGCACAAGCTGCTCTACAAGATGAAGGGCCATGTGCCGGAGGGCCACTATACCGTGCCGATCGGCAAGGCCGAGATCCGGCGCGAGGGCCGCGATCTCACCATCGTCGCGACATCGATCATGGTGCAGAAGGCGCTCGACGCCGCGGCCACTTTGGAAGGCGAGGGCATCGACATAGAGGTGGTCGATCTGCGCACGATCAGGCCGCTCGACAGGCAGAGCGTCATCGACAGCGTGAAGAAGACTTCGCGCCTGCTCTGCGTCTACGAAGCGGTGAAGACGCTCGGCATCGGCGCGGAAGTAAGCGCGCTGGTCGCAGAAAGCGAGGCGTTCGACTATCTCGATTCGCCGATCGTGCGCCTTGGCGGCGCCGAGACGCCGATCCCCTACAATCCGGTTCTGGAAAAGGCGACGGTGCCGCAGGTCCCCGATATCATCGCCGCAGCGCGTGACTTGGTGAAAGGGGTCCGCTGAGCGATGCCGACCGAAGTCATTCTTCCCAAGGTCGACATGGACATGGCGACCGGCCAGATCTCGCGCTGGTTCGCCGAGGAAGGCGCGCACGTCAGGAAGGGCGACGTGCTCTTCGAGATCGAGACCGATAAGGCGGCGATGGAGATCGATGCGCCTGCCAGCGGCACGCTGCGCAACGTCACCGGCAAGGAGCGCGTCGACATTCCCGTCGGCGAGCCCGTTGCCTGGATCTATGCCGACGACGAGGTGTACGAGCCAATCTCCCCCCTTGAGGGGGAGATGTCGACGAAGTCGACAGAGCGGGTCGCCTCAGAAGGCACCGCCACGACGCCGAGCGCTTTGGCGTCGAGCCCGGTCGAGCCAACCCCACCCGACCGGCCTGCGGTCGGCCACCCTCCCCTCAAGGGGGAGGGGAAAGCGCGCGCGACGCCGCTCGCGCGCCGTTTGGCACGCGAGGCTGGTTTGAACCTTTCTGCTGTATCAGGCTCCGGGCCATATGGCCGTATAACGAAGGCCGATATCGAAGCCGCGATTTCCCGCCCCCTTGAGGGGGAGGTGTCCGCGACGCGGACGGAGGGGGTCGTCTCAGAAGGCACCGCCCATCTGGCGCCGGGTCCGGCCGAAGCGACCCCGCCCGACCTGCCTTCGGCAGGCCACCCTCCTCTCAAGGGGGAAGGGGACGTTCTGCGGCTGTTCGCCGAAGGCTCCTACGAGCTCGTGCCGCACGACAATATGCGCAAGACCATCGCGCGCCGTCTGGTCGAGGCGAAGTCCACCATCCCGCATTTCTATCTGACGCTGGATTGCGAGCTCGACGCGCTCTTGGCGCTGCGCACGCAGTTGAATGCGGCAGCGCCGATGAAGAAGACCGAAAAGGGCGAAGCCCCGGCCTACAAGCTCTCGGTCAACGACATGGTCATCAAGGCCTTTGCCGTGGCGCTTTTGGCGGTGCCGGATGCGAACGCTTCGTGGACCGACAGCGCCATGGTCAAGCACAAGCACGCCGATGTCGGCGTCGCCGTGTCGATCCCCGGCGGCCTGATCACGCCGATCATCCGCCATGCCGATGAAAAGACGCTGTCCACCATCTCCAACGAGATGAAGGACCTGGCGAGC
>NZ_JBSKBP010000028.1:0-84269 GCF_053714275.1 Mesorhizobium sp. Arg314
TGGCCCCGGCCTGGGTATCGAAGTCGACGAAACCCTCCTCGGGGAGCCTGTGGCGGTCCTTGAATGAAATTGAACGTTGTAAGAACTCGCCTTTCTTTACCAGTACATGCGTTCGCCGAAGTTCGGCGGCTGGATAACGCCAATAACAAACAAAGTTGACCGCGCGGACGATCTAGAGATCAGCTGCACTCATAACGAACTGAAAGGGGAATTGAGATGCAAGAACATAATAACTCCCAGAAACACTCAGTCAGCCGGAGGCGTTTTATACAATGCGCCGCAGCTGTGGGAGCGCTAGCGATCGGCTCGTCAGGTTCGATTCGTGCGGCAATGGCACAAAACGCGGTTGCAAAGAAGGGAGGCCATTTCAAGATCGGCGTCGCAGACGGTTCTACGACCGACACATTAGATCCCGCCACCTGGGCAAGCTCATTCGCGGAGACATACGGACATAGTCTGCACGGCTATCTTACTGAACTGGATCCAGATGGCAACCTTGTCGGTGAACTTGCTGAAGCCTGGGAGCCATCGAAGGACGCCAAGACGTGGACCTTTAAGCTTCGGAAGAGCGTCGAGTTCCACAACGGCAAGACTTTGAGTGCCGAAGATGTCATCGCGTCCATCAATCACCACCGGGGCGAAAAGTCCAAGTCCGGCGCGAAAACGATCGTCGACCCGATCGAGGACATTCGCTCGGATGGCCAGCAAACGGTTACAATCGTTCTGAAACAAGGGAACGCAGACTTTCCCTACCTCCTCGAAGATTATCACCTGGCCATCATGCCCTCCAAGGATGGCAAGCCGGATACGTCGGGCGTCGGTGCTGGTGGCTACGTACTCGAT
Organism: Mesorhizobium sp. Arg314; assembly: GCF_053714275.1. Lineage (NCBI taxonomy): Bacteria > Pseudomonadati > Pseudomonadota > Alphaproteobacteria > Hyphomicrobiales > Phyllobacteriaceae > Mesorhizobium > Mesorhizobium sp. Arg314. The sequence goes on from NZ_JBSKBP010000028.1 coordinate 844, forward strand.
GCCACTGATTTCGGTATCAAGGCTTCGTCCAAGCGGTTTGCAAACTATTGGAAGCCGAACGCAGCTTGGTTCGATTCATTTGAAATCTTAGCGATTCACGACGTCGCCGCCCGAACGAATGCGTTGTCGACAGGCCAGATCCATGCGATGGACAAGTGCGACCTGAAGACCCTTCACCTTCTCGAACGCAACAAAAACGTGAAGATCACATCGTTGACGGGAACCCAGCATTACCAGTTCCCGATGCTTGTTGATGTTGCCCCCTTCAACAATGTCGATGTCCGTTTGGCGTTAAAATATGCCGTCAACCGCAAACAGCTTCTCGACACGGTTCTGAATGGATACGGGCAGCTAGGCAACGACCATCCGATATCCCCTACAAATCGCTTCTTTGCAAAGGACATTCCGCAGCGTGAATTTGACCCGGACAAGGCCAAGTTTCACTTGAAGAAGGCTGGTGTATCGGACCTAAAAGTGAACCTGTCTGCGGCAGATTCGGTGTTCACCGGCGCGGTCGATGCGGCCGTCATCTACCAACAGGATGCAGCTAAGGCAGGAATTGCTATCAACGTCGTCCGGGAGCCCAGTGACGGCTATTGGAACAATGTCTGGATGAAGAAGCCCTGGTGCACAACCTACTGGGCCGGTCGTCCGACGGCAGACTGGATGTTTTCCCAGGTGTACGCGGCAGATGCCGTGTGGAACGAGACGCACTGGAAGAACCCCCGCTTCAACGAGCTCTTGGTGGCAGCAAGGGGCGAACTCGACGACGCAAAACGGCGCGATATGTATACAGAAATGCAGTTGCTATGCAGAGATGATGGCGGCACCGTCATCCCGCTGTTTGCCAATTATGTGAGTGCCCTGTCCGCAAAAGTCGGGCACAACAAGATTGCCTCGAATTGGGAATGGGACGGGTACCGCTGTGCGGAACGGTGGTGGTTCGCCGACGTTTAGAGGCTGTGACTTATGACAGCGGTATCAAAAGTGATCGGTCAGCGCGTCGCTCTGGGCGCGCTGACGCTATGGATCGTTTCCCTCGTCATCTTCGCTGGGATACAGTTTCTTCCAGGCGACGTCGCAACCGAGATCCTGGGACAGTCAGCAACGCCAGAAACAGTGGCCGCGTTCCGCAAGAGCCTCGGGCTCGATGTACCTTTCTATCTACGTTACATCTACTGGCTTTGGGACATATTCCACGGACACTTCGGAACGGCACTCGCCAGCGGCAGAGATATATCTGAACTCATTCGTCCTCGACTATTTAACACGTTGATCCTTGCAGCCAGCGCTGCAACGATCTCTGTTCCATTGGCTTTGTTTGGAGGAATTATCGCGGCGCTCTACAGGAACACCTTTGTCGATCGCGTGATTAATGTCGTTAGCCTGACTTGGATTTCTTTCCCAGAGTTTTTCGTCGCTTACATCCTCGTCTTGATCTTCGCCGTCCATGCCGGCATTCTTCCAAGTCTTTCCGATGTTGACTCCAGCACCAGTGTAATTGGGCGTTTAGCTGCCATCGCGCTTCCAGCCCTTACCCTCGCCGTTGTGGTGATGGCTCACATGATGAGGATGACACGCACCTCGATCGTAACACTGCTCGGACACCAGTATATCGAGACGGCACGCCTAAAGGGCGTTCCAGAATGGAGAATACTTGTCAGGCATGCACTGCCCAACGCGCTGGCACCTATTGCCAATGTCGTCGTGCTGAATTTAGCCTATCTTATTACCGGTGTGGTTGTTGTCGAAGTAGTGTTTGTATATCCGGGTCTCGGGCAGCTCATCGTTGATTCAGTTCAAAAGAGAGACATCCCCGTTGTCCAAGCCTGCAGCCTTGTCTTTGCCGCTACGTATGTCCTGTTAAATTTAACAGCTGATGTGTTGGCGATCATCGTTAACCCACGGCTAATGCACCCGAAATGATTCCGGTTCGGCAAGAAAGCGACGAGGAATGACATTTTTGCTACCGCATGGGGCTATAGGGTCCAGCGCCCGAAAATTCGCCTCTATACCATTGAGTGCGAAGATCGGGATGGCCGTCATAATGCTTTATCTGCTGGCCGCACTCCTTGCTCCCTATCTGGCCCCGTACGCAGAGGCGGATATAGTAGGAAGCCCGTTTGAACCATGGAGTCCTCAGTTCTTGCTTGGCACGGACAATCTAGGAAGGGACGTATTCACGAGGCTTTTGTTCGGCGCCCGCAATACAATCGGCATTGCGCTAATCACTACTCTTTTAGCTTTCACGATTGGAGGGGTCGCCGGATTGGCGGCCGCCACGTTCGGAAGCTGGACCGATCAGATCCTGTCCCGCTTTATCGACGTGCTGATGTCGATCCCACAGCTGATTTTTGCGCTCCTTCTTCTCTCTATTTTTGGCACTTCCATTCCAACACTGATCATTGTGATAGCCATTTTGGACTCTACGCGCGTTTTTCGGCTAACGAGGGCGGTGGCGATCAACGTGGCAGTGTTAGATTACGTGGAGGCGGCCAGACTTCGCGGGGAAGGGCCTGTCTGGATCATGGGGCGTGAGATTTTGCCAAATGTCGCTCCGACCTTGATCGCTGAGTTCGGACTCCGGTTCTGTTTCGTTTTCTTGCTTATCAGCGGGCTTTCCTTTCTTGGCCTTGGAATCCAGCCTCCGACGGCCGACTGGGGTTCGATGGTACGAGAAAGCGCGACATTGATAACTTATGGCGATATTACTCCACTGCTACCTGCCGGTGCGATTGCACTCTTGTCAGTGGGCATCAATCTCGTCGTGGACTGGCTGCTTCATCGGGCAAGTGGATTGAAGGAGGATTGAGGAAGGTAGGCTCAACTGGTCGTGGCGGCGACCCGCACAGGGGTGGAGCCGCCTCCGTTGGCAGCCAAGCTTTTCATGCCTGCTTGGCGGAACTCCAGATTGACATCTTTAAGCGTCGGACCAGCTTCGGATGTTTTATCCGCGACTGCAAGCCATTGAGAGTAAGGGAACCCCATTGTTGAGCAACATCGCATATTCAAGCGTGCCAGTTGGAGCCACGACCGAGCGGAAGAAAGAAGGTGTCGATTGTGAGCCGCTGCTTCAGATACGCAATCTACGTATCGAGGCGAGTGTCAACATCCCAGGGGAGCCTTCAAGGGACATCACACTTGTTAATGACGTGTCTCTGTCACTCAAACGCGGAAGGGTCTTGGGCCTGATAGGGGAGTCGGGTGCCGGAAAGTCGACCATTGGTCTGGCCCGTATGGGCTACGGCCGCGGTGGAGTGAGGATCACGGGCGGTGAGGTTATTCTCAACCAACGTAATATCCTGAACAGCGGTAAGGATGGATTGCGGATGGTTCGTGGCCGAGAGGTCTGCTATGTCTCGCAATCGGCGGCCGCAGCGTTCAACCCAGCGCATAGGCTGATGGATCAGGTTATAGAAGCAGCGGTGCTCCACGGCAGGGCAACGCGCTGCGAGGCCGAACTACGAGCGGTTGCCTTGTTCAAGAAGCTTGGCCTTCCGGATCCCGAGACCATTGGCCAACGTTTTCCCCATCAAGTCTCCGGTGGCCAACTGCAACGCGTGATGACTGCCATGGCTCTTTGTTCCGAGCCTGACCTGATTGTCTTCGACGAGCCGACGACGGCGCTCGATGTCACCACGCAAATTGATGTGCTTGCTGCCATTCGTGATGCTATTCTGGATAGCGGTGTCGCGGCGCTGTACATCACGCATGACTTGGCCGTGGTGGCGCAGGTGGCGGACGAGATAATGGTCCTGCGCAACGGGAAGCTCGTAGAGCGGGGAAGCACGGTCCAAATCATCAAAACTCCCCGAGAGGCGTACACTCGCGCGCTCGTTTCAGTGCACCACATCGAACACGAGCAGAAGGATATTGGATCACGCCCCGTGCTTGCAGTCAGCGGCGTGACAGCGGGCTACGGAAACGGAACGATCAGGATTCTACGCAATGTTTCCCTCGATCTTCAGCCAGGCCAGACGCTCGCGGTGGTCGGCGAATCCGGATCAGGAAAATCGACACTCGCCCGCGTCATAACCGGATTGCTGCCGGCGCTGGTCGGACGAATCCAGTTCAATGGTCACGAGCTCCCTCGCCAGCTAGCAGAGAGGTCGAAGGAAGATCTCCGCCAGCTTCAGATGATCTATCAAATGGCAGATATTGCCATGAACCCCCGCCAGACAGCCGCAACGATTATCGGTCGACCGCTTGAGTTCTACTTTGGCATGCGCGGCAAAGAGCGGGATCTCCGCGTGGCGGAGCTGCTGGAAAAAACTGAGCTGGGCCAAGGCTTTGCCAGTCGGTACCCTGCAGAGATGTCAGGTGGACAAAAGCAGCGAGTTTGCATTGCCAGAGCATTGGCCGCGAGACCGAAGCTGATCATCTGCGACGAAGTAACGTCGGCCTTGGATCCATTAGTGGCCAATGGGATCTTAAAGCTACTGTTGAAGCTGCAGAAGGACGACGGTATAGCTTATCTGTTTATCACCCACGACCTTGCCACCGTAAAATCTATTGCCGATGCCATGTTGGTCATGTATCGCGGCGAAGTGGTTCGCTGTGGGCCGAAGGACCAGGTACTACGACCGCCTTTCGATCCTTATACTGAACTCCTGCTCGCTTCCGTTCCACAGGCAGAGGTCGGGTGGCTGGCGGAGGCGATCAGCGCAAGGCGGATGGAGAGCGCGGGAAACTAACCGTCGATTGCGGGCATGCCCGTCAGGATGCATTGGCCCCGGCCTGCGGCGGTCACAAGCAGCTTGGGCGGTGTCGAAGGCTTGACTGGGTTCGTGGCTGGTGTGCGCAATTGCCGCCTCAATCTACCGGCTCGCTTGGCAGGAACGGATTCTCTGCCTTGGCCGCTGCGGCTAACCAGGTACTGAAGGTACGCACGTTCCGCGCGCTCCACGAGCGGGCCGGCGCCACCAGGAAGTAAGTCATCCCCGTAAAAGTCGGTTCCTTAAATACCTGCACCAGAGCACCCCGAGCTAGTGCAAGATCCACAAATGGACGACGCCCGATGGCGATCCCCATATTTTGTTGGGCTGCCTGCAGCGCCGCTGAGCGCGTATCAACTTCTAGCCAATGCCCGACGTCGCCGAGCGAAACGTTGTTTTGCTCCATCCAGATCCGCCACTCGTCCGGTGCCGAAGCGCAATAGATAAGCGGTTGCGACAACAGGTCGGATGCTTGGTTGATGGGTCCGCGTCGCGCAAGAAACGCGCCCGAACAAACTGGGGTGATTGTCTCCTGGATGAGGGCGATCGATTTATAGGCGCCAGAGGGCTCAACCCCATATTGGAAGGCAAGATCTATGTCGCTGCCGGACAGGTCCACTTTTTCGGGGCTCGTTACAAGGGTGACGGATATCTCAGGGTACTGTTCGGCAAATCTTGCCAGCAGAGGTACCATCCAGAGCTCTGCGAGAGATGGAAACAGGTTTATCGAAATCCGCCCCGTCCGCCGAGCCTTCGAGACCTTGACCATCGCCGCCTCGAGCATGTCCAAAATATCTCGCAACTCGGTCGCCAGCTGTGCCCCCGCCTTGGTGATCCTAAGGCGGTTGTCGGATTTGATCAGCAGCTTGGTTCCAACGTGGCTTTCGAACGACTTAACTTGATGGCTAATCGCGCTGGCAGATATGCCTAGTTCGTCGCCGGCCGCCTGGAGGTTACCGTGACGAGCAAGGGCCTCGAAGGCGCGGATCGCGGCAAATGGCGGAATTTTGCGTCCCATTGACTTATGTGCTCCCTGCGCCCGCTTCGATGCGCATTTCGTGTAAGTATATTAGTCGAAGGCGATAGCGCAAAATCGACAGGCGAATCGTGCCGCGCGCTCTCGACCGCTCGCGGAATACAACCATGAAGCTCTAACGAGGCATATTTCGTGCATGTCCGCCGTTCTATGCAAGGTACCTGAGCGCTATTGCCCGCACTTTTGCGCGATGGGGGAATTGGCGTCACCTTGGCCGGCTGCCCTGCCGTGCTGGATATGCGGCAAATATCTAAACACCGCTGCAATTCTATTCAATTGAACGGGCCCTGCGTAAAGCAGATGAGCATCTTTCGATGCGGGACCTGGCAAAGGTACAGATTATGGGAAAAGCTACTGCGGAGTATCCGGACACAAAGCTCTACATCGGTGGACGCTGGCAATCCGGCAGAGATGAAATTGAAATCGTCGCCCCCGCCACAGGAGATGTGGTTGGCCGTTGCGCCGTCGCAGGCACAGCAGAGCTGAATGAAGCAGTCGCCGCAGTCCAAAGCGGGTTCCGAATATGGGCTGCTACGCCCGCCCATGAGCGGGCCGTCATTTTGCGGCGTGCAGCTGAGATCCTCGATGCCCGCGCTCAGTCGGTAGGTGGGCATATCTCAATCGAACAGGGCAAGCCAATGCAGGAGGCGGTGGCCGAGGTTCACTATTCGGGCGAAGTCTTGCGGTGGAACGCCGGGGAGGCGGAACGGCTATACGGCAGAGTAATTCCGGCACGGCAACCTGGGGAACGCCTGATGGTGCTTCCGGAGCCGATTGGTCCCGTTCTCGCTTTGACCCCATGGAATTTCCCGATCTATCAGCCAGTAGCAAAACTGGCCCCGGCGTTGGCGGCGGGCTGCTCGGTGATTGTGAAGCCCGCAGAAGAGACACCCGCCGGTGCCGCAGCTTTGACCAAGGCGTTGCACGATGCTGGGCTTCCCTCTGGAGCACTTAACATGGTGTTCGGCAATCCTGACGAGATCTCGAGCCTCCTGATATCGTCGCCGGAAATTCGTAAAGTTTCATTCACCGGGTCTGTCGCTATCGGGCGCTTGATAGGCGCAAGGGCCGGACAGGCTCTCAAGAAGGTTACCTTGGAGCTGGGCGGGCATGCGCCGGTGATCGTTTGTCCAGATGCTGACCCCGTGGTCACGGCGCAACTTTCCGCAGAGCACAAGTTCCGCAATGCAGGGCAGGTCTGTGTCTCGGCCAGCCGCTTCATCGTGCATCGTTCGATTTCAGACAGGTTCACCAATGCGTTTGTGGAAGCAACCAACATGCGGGCGATTGGGCCGCTCATTAATGCGCGGAGGCTAGCGGCAGTGGACGATTTGGTTCGCGAAGCCGTCAGTTCCGGCGCAGTCATCGCTGCTGGTGGGAAGAAGGGATCACAACCTGGATATCACTATCCTCCGACTGTTCTGCGAAATGTTCCTCGGCGTGCTCGCATTATGCGGGAAGAACCGTTCGGGCCCATTGCAACAATCTGCACCTACGACGACTTGGACGAAGCCCTCGAACTTGCCAACGGGCTGCCGTTCGGGCTCGCGGCCTATGCGTTCACAGGTTCCAGCGATGTGGCAGAGCGCCTAATAGATGGTCTAGAAGCGGGCATCGTGCAGATCAACAGCTTCGGATCCGTTTATCCTGAAACGCCGTTTGGGGGAATCAAAGACAGTGGCTTTGGGAGCGAGAATGGAACAGAGGGCATTCAAGGCTATCTTCACACAAAATACGCGGCACTGACACGCCTCCCGAGAGGGGCCCTTTAGCGCGAGTGGGGCGTGCTCGTGAACTAAAGCAGAGGATCGGCTGAAGGCACTCGACGACACTTTTCGGCAACCGCGCTGGCTGAAGATCGCTATTAGCTGGGCGAGATATGGCCGTCACACCAAAGGAAATGCTATGCAGTTTTGTCGATCTGCTTTGAGCGAATTGGCTGATAAAGCTGCTAGCTCGAACCGGCTGCGATGAGACAACCTATTCACATTGCATGCCGATCCGCTGTCAGTCATCTGCGCTCTGCTTAATTTCAGGAACGGCATTTCAGATCAGTTCAAAGGCCTTGTTTTTTTTTCAATTTCGAGAGCTGAGCTCGACGCGTATGGGTTGGCTAGCAGGCTGATCCGCCTGCCGACAAAGACGCGTCACGAGGAGCTCAGCGGCGAATGCACATCATTCCTACAGAAGACGAAGCCGCCGAGCTGCGTGATCGCGTACTCGATTTTTGCCGGGAGACGATCCCGGCAACGGTTCGAGGGTTGGAGCGCCAGGGGACTATGAGTGACGGTGACTCAGGTCCTTTCTTCAAGGCGTTGGGTACCGCAGGCTGGATCGGGCGGCACTGGCCTGAAAGATATGGGGGCCGTGGCGCAAGTCACCTCGAGACGGCGATCATCGATGAGGCGCTGGGTTACGCCCGAGCCCCACTTTCAGCCTATCTGCTTTCAGTGAAGGTTTTCGGCAACTCTTTGTTGCTGTTCGGCAACGATGAGCAGAAGAGCAAATACCTCCCCATGATCACTGCGGGCGAGGCAATGTTCTGCCAAGGATTTTCAGAGCCAATGGCTGGGTCGGACTTTGGCTCGTTGCGCACAACCGCCGTCCGTGCCGGTGACGAATATATCGTCAATGGCCACAAAATATGGACCTCCTCGGCGGAGGTCGCAACACACATGTATCTGGCCGCGCGAACCGATCCGAACGCCGTAAAGCATCGTGGGATCAGCCTCTTCGTACTCGACATGAAGACACCGGGTGTCACCGTCAATAGCTTCGCTACATTGGGCGGCGGTGTCTTGAACGAAGTTTTCCTGAGCGATGTTCGAATCCCTGCTGAAAATCTGCTGGGTGAGGAAAACCGCGGTTTCCATCAGGCCATGCGCAGCCTTGATCTGGAACGTTCGTGCATGGATAGGGTCGGTGCGGCGCGACTTTCCTTGGACCGACTGGTTGAGTATGTCGCCCAAGAGGGCAGCGATCGCGGGAATGGACGTCTCGCTGAAGTTAAAATGGTCCAGGAGAAGATTGGTGAGCTCCGGACGAAGCTCCAAGTTGCCCGTAGTTTCGGCTACTTGATTGCGCGCAATTTAGATGCAGGGAAGGGGGCTAGTGCGGAGTTCTCCTTCGGGAAGCTCTATGTCGGCTTGCTTACTCAGGCAATTGCCGACGCAACTGTCGACATCGTCGGGACCTTGGCTCAATTCGAGTACGGATCCGACTTGGCGATATTCGACGGCCTTTTCCCGGCGGTTTTCCGCGCCTCTCCGGCGCTTACCCTGGCCGGCGGCTCGAGTGAAATCCAGCGTGGAGTGATCGCCACGCGCGGTCTGGGGTTGCCGAAATGAAATTGTCAGGGCCGCTTAACGGCATCCGCGTCGTCGATTTTTCGGGGTACATTGCCGGCCCATTCTGCACTCAGTTACTGGGTGACATGGGCGCGGACGTCATCAAGGTGGAACCACCCGCTGGCGAGCAATGGAGGGCGCAAGATCCGTTTGCTCCCGGGTTCAGCAAGAGTTTCGTAGCTCTTAATCGCAATAAGCGCTCAATCGTCCTAGACCTGAAAACGGATGAGGGCCTCAGGACCGCAAAGGCGCTGATCACGTCGGCGGACGTTATGGTCCACAATTACCGACCAGGCGTCGCTGAACGCTTGGGGATCGGTTACAGCGCAGCCAAAGAGCTCAACCCACAGCTGATCTATGCGTCGAATTCTGCCTATGGACCTAAAGGTCCCAGAGCCCACCAGGCCGGGTATGACCTTGTAATCCAAGCTGTTTCGGGCTTGATCGCATCAAACCCGAAACCAGATGGCAAGGCACCGCGCCGGTACGCGGGCATCGCCCTAATTGACTTCACTGCCGGGCAAATGTTGGCTTTCGGGGTGCTTTCGGCACTTATCCAGCGGCACCGTACCGGTGTGGGGCAGAAAATCGAGAGCACGCTCATCGAAGCAGCACTCAGCCTTCAACGTCAAAAACTGGTTTCGATCGAAGCGTTGGATGGCCAACATCCCCACAGGTCAATTGGAACGGTTAAGGACCGCATGCACGCGGCCGCCAATCACATGAACGACCTTGTTGAGCGCGAACTCTACTATCGCACTTATGAGACCAGTGATGGCTATGTCACCATCGGCTGCCTGAACATCCCCCAGCGGAAGCACTTCATGTCAATCGTTGGCCTAGACGATCCCTGGTTCGAGAATCCTGACGCGCTCCCACAAAGCGACGAAGAGGACAAAAGCCGCCGGGCTCTGACTGCTTACGCTGAGCTGGAGTTTGTCAAACGCACATCTGCTGCGTGGGTCGAGGCCTTCGAGGCCTGTGGCGTCCCTTGTGCCCCTGTCCAGATGCCCACAGACTTACTGTTCGATGAGCAAGTCGATGCAGGCGGCTACTTCGTTGACTTCACAATGCCCGGATTCGGTCGGGTTCGTACCATGGGCTCCGGCGTGACTATTGATGGCCAACCCAGATGTCACCGTCCCCCACCCACATTGGGACAGCATACCCAAGAGATTCTAGATGAACTCGCTGCTCATCAAACTGCAGCGGCAGCCGCTCATGGAGCTCGACGACATGGATAATAGCGTGAGTGCAGTGGAAGCTTATGAAAGCGCTGTCAGCGTGGCTGACTTTGAGATGATCCGTGAAGTCGCGCAGTCCTTCGTGGTCAAGGAGCTGACCTCCAAGATAGCCCGCCAAGCGGAGAGTGGAGACTGGGCTGCCGCAAATGGCATATGGAAGGCTGTGGGGGAGTTGGGCTGGATCGGCTTGATGGCTCCGGACGCATTCGGTGCTGGCGGTCTGCCACTCGTCACTATGATTGCGGAGGAACTAGCGACAGCGGCCTTTCCGATGCCTTACGCCGAAACGGCAGCGTTTGTCGTACCTGTCTTGGCAAAATTCAATGATGGATCACTCGATGATTTGATACATTCAATCACCACGGGGCTGCTGCTCGTTGCGGTGGCTATGCCTACGAGCGGTCTACCGGGGAAGAGAGAAGACTGTGCTCTGGCATCCCTTCGAGACAACGCTGGTGGCCGCGTTTGGATGGCAGAGCACCTCGACCGCGCCGATGCCGTTCTAATCCCAATACAGACAGATAACGGGGTCGCATTAGCGCTGGTGAAGAAGCCCCCATCCGGATGGGGTGGAGCATGCAATCCTGACTTAGCCAACAATGCCTATCGTACTATGGACTGGGCCTCAGTGGCACAGGGCACAACGACTCTTATTGGCTTGGGTGAATGGACCTGGTCAGATTTGGAAGCAGCGCTTGATGTCCTGCGTGCGGTCATTGCCGCCCAGGTCGTCGGACTGTCACGAGCGGCTATCGAACTTGCCGTCAGCTACGCTAAGGAGAGAGAGGCTTTCGGCGTCCCCATAGGGTCGTTTCAGGCTGTGCAACAGCGGCTTGCCGAGGCGTATATGGAAAATTCCGCCGCTCGTCTCCTCGTGGAAGCTGCTGCCAGCACGCCCACTTCCGCTTATGTTGCGATGGCGTCGATCCAAGCCTGCGAGAGCGGTCGCAAATGCACTTTCGCAGCACAGCAAATCTGGGCCGGCATGGGCTACACGCTGGAAACGGATGTGCAGCTTTTCTTCCGACGTGCTCGCAGCCGGCAGCTCCTGCTTGGATCGCCTTGGCAACAACGCGAAACTGTGTGGCATAAGGCAGCCCAACTCAAATGGGCCGTGTAGGACCAAGCGGCGCGAAAGTATTATTCGTGCTAACATGAAGTAATACGAACCCGAGGCACGGACCGTGTTCCAGACAAACCTGACCAAACTCCTAGGTATTCAGCACCCGATCATATGCGGCGGCATGTTTCGGATTGGGCGTGCTCCGCTCGCCGCAGCTGTCTCCAATGCGGGAGGGCTAGGGATCATTACCTCCGCAACATTCCCTGATCTCGAATCCTTCAGGGATGAGATCAAGACCTTGCGCAAGCTGACGGATATGCCTTTCGGCGTTAACATCAACCTATTTCCAACAGCTCGCAAATATTCGCCCAGTGAGTTTTTGGAAGTTTGTATCGACGAAGGCGTACCAGTTCTGGAAACATCCGGCCAAAATCCGGAGGCATACATTGAAAGAATCAAGAACGCAGGTTTGAAGATCATCCACAAAGTGCCTGCGGCTCAATACGCCATCAAGGCGCAAAGCATTGGCTGCGACGCTGTCGCCGTCGTGGGAAATGAAACCGGCGGCCACCCTGGCATGACCGATGTCAGCACCCTCGTCATGGTGCGCCAGGCAGCAACTCGGATCGACATTCCGATCATTGCCGGTGGTGGGTTTGGTGATGGCGCAGGACTGCTTGCGGCCTTGAGCCTTGGTGCCGACGGCATCGTCATGGGCACGCGTTTTCTTGCCACACGCGAAGCTGGGGCACACCAAGCCGTCAAAGACTGGATGGTCGCGGCGAAAGCTGACGACACTTTGATCGTTCAGAAGTCGATCGGCTCACCGATGCGAGTAGCCAAAAACGACTTAGCAAGCCGCGTCGTGCAGATGGAGGCGCAGGGCGCAAGCTTGGAGGAACTCTTGCCATTGATCACAGGCAGTAGAAACCCCTCTGTTTATTTCGAAGGGAAGCTTGATGATGCGATCTGGTCATGCGGACAAGCTGTCGGCCTGATTACCGACGTGCCCAGCTGTGCTGAACTTATCGACCGAATCATTGCAGAGGCTTCGGAAGCGCTAACTTCGATTAATGCCCAATTGGTTTCAGCGCCTATTCGCAGACAGAGCGCGAGATTGATTGGTTGATGCCAGTGTAGTGGTCACGGCAGAACGCCAAATAGCGATGTAGGTTGTTGTGACCGCACGGAGGTTGAATGAATGGAGCAATCAGCAACACATCAAGCGGTAAGGCTCGAAAAGCAGGGCAGGGTAGGCGTTATCGTTATTGACAACCCGCCAATTAACGCCGGCTCTTTGGACGTGCGCCGGGGAATCTTGAGCGCCGTACGCGCCGTAAATTCCGACCACGATCTTTCGGCCGGTCTCTTGATCGGCGCCGACAAAATGTTCATGGCGGGCTCGGACATTCGCGAATTTGATGCGCCCCTGGAAGATCCGCAGCTTCCTTTAGTCATCGCGGCTATTGAGGAGAGCCATAAGCCCTTTGTCGCGGCCATCGCCGGTGCTGCCCTTGGCGGCGGGTATGAACTCGCATTGGCTTGTGACGGTCGTGTCGCGAGTCCAGAGGCCGTTGTTGGTCTGCCCGAGACAACATTGGGCGTAATCCCAGGTGCGGGCGGTACACAACGCCTACCACGTTTGGTGGGACGAGAGAAGGCGATTGAGCTCGTCTGCGCGGGTGCCCGGGTACCCGCGGCCGAGGCGGTCAAACTCGGCATGGTCGACATGATCGCTCACATTGATCTGAAATCTGAAGCGCTTGAATTCCTGTCAAATCTCCACTTAAGCAAGCGCCGTGTATCGGAAAGACAAGTGCCACACAGCGACCCCGCAGGGATCGAGAAGGCCAAGGTGCAGGCACTGAGAGCAGGGCGCCACAGGCCTCACATCAAGGCGGCCATCGAAGCCATCGAGCAATGCGGCCGCTTGCCCTTTAACGAGGGCTTGGCGGAAGAGAGGGCGGAGTTCCAAAGATTGAGGACAGGCCGGGAAGCTGCCGCCTTGCGGCATCTTTTCTTCGCGGAGCGCAGGGCCCTAAAGACCGCGGCATCAGCTGCGTCGATCGCAAAACCAGTTCAGGTAGTTGCTGTGGTCGGTGGCGGGACGATGGGCGCCGGGATTGCAGTGGCGCTGCTTATGGCTGGCAAAACTGTAATGATCGCTGAAACCACCGGTGAGGCGGCTGCAAGTGCCCGAAACCGAGTACATCAAATATTTCAAAGGCGGCTTGAGCGTGGACGCCTCGCTTCCGAGGAAATGGCGCAACTCCTTTCGCGGATGGATTTCATTACGGATACCGACCGGCTCAGCAAGGCGGATGCGATTATCGAAGCGGTTTTTGAGGACATCGACGCAAAGCGACAGGTCTTCGCGACCCTCGGCCGAGCAGCGAGACCAGACGCGATCCTTCTCACAAACACATCCTATCTGTCGATCGCCGCAATTGCAGCCTCTTCCGGTCGCCCCCAAAATGTGGCTGGCATGCATTTCTTCAGCCCTGCCGAGGTGATGCGGTTGGTTGAGATTGTGCCCCATGTGGACACATCTCTAGATGTGACCGCGTCCGCACTGAGCCTCGCGATGGCTCTCGGGAAACTCCCCGTGCTTTCCAAAGACTCGTTTGGGTTCATCGGTAACCGCATCTTCGCGTCATACCGTCGGCAGTGTGAATTCATGCTCGAGGAAGGTGCTCTTCCCCACGAGATCGACTCTGCACTGGAGGACTTCGGGTTCGCTATGGGACCGTTTGCAGTGGCGGATTTGTCGGGGTTGGATGTCAGCTGGCGAATGCGCCAGGCAACCGCGGCACAGCGGAGAGAAACGGATCGCTATGTGAGAATTCCGGACCAGCTATGCGAGTTAGGTCGATTCGGCCGCAAGACAGGTGCTGGATACTACCGTTACCCTTCCGCAGGAGGACTGGGGGAAGTCGATCCGTTGGTGACCGACCTCATCATCAGGGCGTCGAGCGAAGCCGGACGCGTTCGGCGTCCATTCTGTTCATCAGAAATCGTCAACCGGGCTTTGACGGCGATGGCGAGTGAGGCTGCTTTTGTCATTTCCCAAGGCGTCGCCAAATCGCCCTCGGATATCGACTTAGTTCTGACCAGTGGTTACGGCTTCCCCAAGCACGAAGGCGGGATCCTGTTTTGGGCGCGAAATCAGGATAGGGCCTCGCTAGATGCTGCCTTTGAACTCCTGATCGAAAGCCATGGATCTGATTTTCGGGCTGGACCGGTGTCGGCCCTTTTGCTCGAAGGCGAGAAGACTAGTAGCTAACATGGCCGAGGCTTATATCTGCGACTACATCCGCACGCCGATCGGCCGCTTCGGCGGCGCGCTGTCCTCGGTGCGCGCCGACGACCTCGGCGCCATTCCTCTCAAGGCCCTGGTCGAGCGTAATGCCGGCGTCGACTGGTCGGCCGTCGACGACGTCGTCTATGGCTGCGCCAACCAAGCCGGCGAGGACAACCGCAACGTCGCGCGCATGGCACTGCTGCTTGCCGGCCTCCCCCAGGACATTCCTGGCTCGACCGTCAACCGGCTGTGTGGTTCGGGCATGGATGCCGTCACCATCGCCGCGCGCGCCATCAAGGCCGGCGAGGCCGAGCTAATGATTGCCGGCGGCGTCGAGTCGATGAGCCGCGCGCCCTTCGTCATGCCGAAGGCCGACACCGCCTTTTCGCGCAATGCCGAGATATACGACACCACCATCGGCTGGCGCTTCATCAACCCGCTGATGAAGAAGCAATACGGCGTCGATTCGATGCCGGAGACCGGCGAGAACGTCGCCGAGGAGTTTTCCGTCTCCCGCGCCGACCAGGACGCCTTTGCCGTGCGCAGCCAGGACAAGGCGGTCGCGGCGCAAGCCAACGGCCGGCTGGCGAAAGAGATCACGCCGGTAAGCATCCCGCAGAAAAAGGGCGATGCCGTCGTCGTTTCGAAGGATGAACATCCACGCGCCGGCACGACCATCGAGGCGCTGGCGAAACTGCCGACGCCGTTCCGGCAGGGCGGCACGGTGACCGCCGGCAACGCTTCCGGCGTCAATGACGGCGCCGCCGCCCTCATCATCGCATCCGAGGCAGCGGCGAAGAAGCATGGCCTGACGCCGATCGCCCGCATCCTCGGCGGCGCCGTCGCCGGTGTGGCGCCGCGCATCATGGGCATCGGCCCGGGGCCGGCCGCGAAGAAGCTCTGCGCCCGTCTCGGCCTGACCCCGGACCAGTTCGATGTCATCGAATTGAACGAAGCCTTTGCCTCCCAAGGCGTCGCCGTGCTCCGTGTCCTTGGCATCGCCGAGGATGCGGAGCACATCAATCCGAATGGCGGGGCGATTTCACTTGGTCATCCACTCGGCATGTCAGGGGCTCGCATATCTGGCACGTTGGCGCTTGAGCTGCACGAACGGGGCCGCAGCTACGGACTAGCCGCCATGTGCATCGGCGTCGGCCAGGGCATCGCTGTTGCGATGGAAAGGGTCTGACGACTTTACTCCCTCGAGAGAGACGTTGCACTCGACAGGCACGTCCCCGGAGGTGCTGCTCGGCGGGGTCCAACTTCCCACAGACTTTTAAGTCGTCGTACCTCAAGAGGCGCGCAGCCGACCTAAAAACGTGCATTCTCCTGTCGCGGGCAGCCTGCGGGAGACCGTGGCGGGCCAGGGGCCGTTAACGAGATCGGTCCTGACCGCCGTGGCGCGGCACAACCGTAACCAAGGCCCTCGCCTCATTGCCAATAATTCCGTACTTCTCGGCGCTTTCTGAAGTGGAAACGGCTGAACAGTTATCGAGCGCGATTATAGCTATGCGATGAAACTAAAACACAAACCTGCCATCGCGCTTGCAGAGTTAGTTTCTGGATTCAAAACACCAGAGCTAAATTTATTTGGTCTGCATTGAATTTGATTCAATATGGCGATCCGTTGACTTCTGATTTTATACGACATTGGATCAGGAGGCGAAAATGACTGACACAGGTCGACGTCGGCGCCATCGAACAGTCAATGTCGTATTGAATCGCCCGTGGCGCAAATTGCGTTACGCCTTTGCTCCGATCGAGCCACTGTCGCCTGAGGAGATAGAGCTGGTTCATCGTTCCGCTATGAGCGTTCTGGAAGAGATTGGCATGCGCGTCCAGGATCGTCAGGCGCGCAGTATTCTGCGTGATGCGGGCTTTCGAGTGGACGAGCGCGCGGAGCGCGTATTCTTCGATACCGAAGGGGTGATGGCGTTAGTGGGGAAAGCCCCTCCTATCGCCACTGTCCGGGGGCTTGACCCCGCCAAGCGCGTGGTGATGGGACAAGGCCACTTCGCGTTAACAGCGGTGGGCGGGCCGCCGTTCGTATCGGACATCGAAAACGGTCGGCGCTATGGCACTTTTAAAGACCAGACTAATTTTTTGAAACTTACTGCCCAAGCAGATCTATTGCAGATCATGGGTGGTACTTGCGTCGAAGCGTCGGACCTTCCTGTCGACACGCGATATCTGGACTATTACCTGGCCTGTTGCACCCTGTCCGATAAGCCGTGGAAACCGCTCACCATCGGCCGTCACCGTGCGCGCGACGCCATAGAGATGGCCAAGATCTGGTATGGCGAAACAGAAGAACAATTGGCGGCAGACCCCGTTTTCTTCCTGAACACTAACACCAATACCCCACTAGTGCTGGATCGGGAAATAGCACAGGGAATAATAGAATACGCTCGTCTTGGTCAGCCGATTGCCGTAACGCCCTTTGCGCTGGCTGGGGCAATGGCTCCTGCGAGCGTCGCGGGCGCGCTCGTATTGCAAACAGCTGAAACACTTGCTTGCTGCGCTTTGGTACAGTCTGTTCGCCCAGGCGCGCCCTACATATACGGTGCATTCATTTGCAATGCCGATATGCGCACGGGATCCCCTGCTTTCGGAACGCCCGAATATACCTTTGGCGCTCAGGCTTCCGGCCAGATGGCGCGGTTTTACCGCCTGCCCTGGCGATCCTCGAACGTCAACGCATCGAACGCGCCGGACGCCCAGGCCGCTTACGAATCCATGATGTCCCTGTGGGGTGCAATGACGGGGCAAGCGTCAGTGTTCAACCACGGGGCAGGATGGCTGGAGGGTGGTCTGGTCGGGTCCTACGAGAAATTTATCTTGGATCTGGAGATGCTGGGAATGATGGTGGCTTGGCAGACGCCGCCCGCGATCACCGAAGCCGAGATCGGCATGGACTCGATAAGGGAGGTTGGGCCCGGCGGACACTTCTTCGGCACCGGTCATACCATGGAGCGTTACAAGACTGCTTTTTATTCACCTCTGGTATCCGACTGGTCGAATTTTGAGAACTGGCAAGACCGGGGCTCGCTAAACGCAACACAGCGCGCGGCCAAGATCTACAAGGATATGCTCGCGGCCTACGAGCCTCCGGCCCTCGACCTTGCGAAGAACGAGGCCCTGGAAGACTTCGTCGCACAGCGCAAGCGCGAAATCGAGGCCGCCCGGTGACCCAAATACATTTCGATATATAGGAGCACGAACGGCAAGCTATGGAACACAAACGCGTTGTCGTCATCGGTGGAGGGATTGTTGGATGTTCGATCCTCTATCATTTGGCAAAGGCCGGCTGGACGGATGTCCTTCTGCTCGAGCGCTCTGAATTGACCTCAGGATCGACTTGGCATGCCGCGGGAAACTTGTTCGCGCTGACCCGGCCGAGCAATGCGCAACGGCTTCAGATGTATACGATCCGGCTTTATCCCCAACTGGAAAAGGAGATCGGCCACTCGATCGGCTTTCACCGCACCGGCGGGCTCCATCTTGCGGCATCGGAAAACGAAGTGATCACCCTTGCGAATAATCGCGCGCGGGCGCGACGCAACGGGGTTGATGCCGATTGGATTGACTTCCAGGCGGCCACAGATTTGGCCCCGATCCTAAATACCCGGAACCTCAAGCGTATCCTCTGGGAGCCTGAGAAAGGATCAGTCGATCCCTCTTTGGCAACCAACGGCTTCGCCTCGGCGGCCAGGGCGATGGGAGCTTCGGTCCGTCGGCACTCGGCCGTGACGGGCACCGAGCAGCTTGGCAATGGCGGCTGGCTGGTCCGAACTGTATCGGGGGAAATCACTTGCGATGTTCTAGTGAACGCGGCAGGCCTTTGGGCCCGCGAAGTGGCAGCGCTGGCGGGCATTCAATTGCCCCTCATGCCCGTGGAACATCACTACCTGGTGACTGAGGAAATTCCCGAGCTTTCGGCGCTGGATCGTCGGATCCCGGTGATTACCGAAAGCGAGGCGGGTTATTATTCCCGACAAGAGGGCCTCGGCCTGTTGCTGGGGGCCTACGAGAATAAGTGTCATCACTGGGCTGTCGACGGCACGCCTTTGGATTTTGGGCATGAGTTGTTGCCCAACGATCTGGATCGCATGGAACGAAATTTCACGGTTGCCTGCGACCGAATGCCGGCATTGGGGCGAAGCGGTGTGAAATCGGTAATTAATGGGCCAATGATCTTTTCGCCCGACCTCGGCCCCCTGATCGGACCGCATCCGGCATTGCGGAACTACTATTGCGCTGCCGGAGTGATGACGGGATTCAATCAGGGCGGCGGCATCGGCAAGACACTTGCCGAATGGATCATTCATGGTGAGCCAGAGTGGGACGTGAACTTTTGGGACGTGGCGCGGTTCGGCCCTTGGGCAGGAAAGCGGTTCACCTTCGAGCGAACAAAGTATTACTATGAGAACCGCCAAGAACGTCCCTTCCCCCATCTAGAAAATATGTCAGGACGCCCAGTTCGCACCTTTCCGGCCTATGACTTGCAAAAAACCCAAGGTGCGGTCTTTGGTCTGAATAACGGTTGGGAGCAGCCTCTGTGGTTCGCGCGACCAGGTGATGAGGCCCGCGATGTTTATGGATACAACCGTCAGAACTGGTTTGAGACCGTGGCGGCTGAAGCACGAAACGTTCGCGAAAATGCTGGTGTGTTCGAAATTTCAACCTTCGCGAAGTATCGCGTTCGTGGAAGAAACAACGAGGCTTGGCTTCGGCGCGTGTTGGCGGGCCGAATTCCCCGCGAAGCAGGCCGGATGGCCCTTTCGCCGATGCTGTCGCCGGCGGGCAGGATCGTCGGCGATTTCACCGTCACGCGCACGATCGACGAATATCTCATGCTTGGCGCGGGCACAATGCAGGGGCAGCACTTGCGATGGTTCGCGACAAATTCGGACGCGAACGTATCGGTCGAAAACCTTTCAGATCAATGGTTCGGTCTGATGATAGCCGGTCCGAAAGCCCGTGCCGTCCTTGAGCGTCTTGTCTGGCACGCCGACGTCTCCAACACGGCCTTCCCATTCCTTTCTATGCGGCGCCTAGAACTTAATTGTGTGCCCGAAGCATACGTCTTTCGCGTCTCGTTCTCGGGGGAGCTTGGTTACGAGATCTATGGGCCGATGTGCTATCAACGTGCCCTCTATGAGGCGATCTTGCGCGAAGGCCACGATCTGGGTCTACGACCAGCCGGCTCGCGCGCCCTGAACGCACTCCGGATCGAGAAGGCATATCTGAGTTGGAACTCAGAGCTATCCCCTGACTACACTGTAGCGGATGTCGGGCTTGATTGGGCAGTCGACTGGAAACGCACCGACTTCATCGGGCATGGCGTAGCTCTTTCACAACGTGACCTCCCGCGCAGCGAAATCCTGTGCACCCTCTCGGTCGACGTGACCGACATGGATTGCAGTGGAGGCGAGCCAGTCTTTCTGGACAACGACTATGTCGGTTATGTCTCGTCCGGGGCCTATGGACCCAGTGTCGGTCAAAGCCTTGCGCTGGCCCATTTGAAGACCGGTGCCGCTGGCGAGGAAATCTATTCAATCGAAATCAATGGTGTACGTCGACCAGCTCGGCGACTGAACCGCCCGGCTTATGATCCCGAAGGAGCGAGAATCAGGTCATGATGATTGCATAACCGTCCCGCCCCTCTACTGCCGTAGACTAATTAGCGTTTAGCGACCGGATTGGGGCGAGCGGACGATGGCAGGAAGTTCTCGGCAAGCTTGCCGCAGCGGCGCCGAGATAGGTGGTCATCGAGCGTGCCGTCGGCGGCTCGCCCTTGAGTGGCAAGGTGTCGAAGGCCGCGCTTTGGATGTAGATGCCGCCGAGGGCGTCGTTCGACACCTTGCCGGAGATGAGGGCGCGTTGACAGGGGCAGGCCCGACGAAGCTTGTTTCGGGGCCAAGCGATGGCGGCGGCCACATGACCGTCACAGCTCTTAAACATAAATAGGGGCAAGGACGATCGTCCGCTCTGCGGCATGCGGCCCACCCGATCATGTTCCGGGGGTGGCGCAACTGCCTGCATTGGTCTCCGGCCCGGCTGGGTTGATCAGCGGGCCTGCGGCAACCATCGTGCCCGAAGCCCGCGCGTGGATCGCCCGGTACGTCGGCTTCTATAATGTAGGACGCCCGCAGCGCCAGGCCGCCTTTTCGGCCTCGACGTCTTCCAGCTCTAGCTCGACAGGCGTCGAATCGGCGGAAGTGCCTCAGCTTTGGGAAGTACCGTTCAATCAGGTTGGCTGGCGGGGGTTCCAGCGCCGGTTGCGCTTTGGCCGAACCTAAGGCGTGGCGTCTCCATCAGCGCGGATGGCAAACGTCTTGGTCGAGCGGCTGTGGCGCACAATGGAATGCGAGGAGGTCTGTCCGCGCGCCTATGGCAGTAACTCGGTAGTTTGCCACTTAGATCGCGCGGAGCGCTGTCCAAAAAATGCGGAGCAAACTCTTTGCAATAAAAACGCGAAACAAATTCGCCAATTCTTAACGCTCCCAAATCGCTGATGAGGGTAGCCTTGGTGCAAAGGCTGAGGTCGAGACCGGCTTCAACGATACCGACAATCCCACGGACTGCCACGCACCGAAGGAGCACACAGCAATGTCAAGAGCGCTGATCTTAGTTGGGGGGACCGTAATGGGCTCGGGCTTACTCTACGTCCAGGCTGCTCAGCGTCTTGGTCTCCAGCCGATTGCCCTTTCTGACGAACCAAGTCGCTATGACAATTTTGGAGCGAAAGACCTTAAGACGATCCGTGTTGATACAGGCGATCTGGATGCGCTGATCGGGGAATGTTCCCGCCTCCAAGAGACCTATGAAATCGCTGGCATTACGGCTGCTCGGGACTCATTGTATGCAACAGTTGGCAAGCTATGCCATCATTTCGATCTGCCGGGACCGAACCCGGAAGCTATTGAACAGTGCTGCGATAAGTACATTCAGCGTCAACTTCTCGCGGCCGC
Organism: Mesorhizobium sp. Arg314; assembly: GCF_053714275.1. Classification (NCBI taxonomy): domain Bacteria; kingdom Pseudomonadati; phylum Pseudomonadota; class Alphaproteobacteria; order Hyphomicrobiales; family Phyllobacteriaceae; genus Mesorhizobium; species Mesorhizobium sp. Arg314. The sequence continues at coordinate 22,524 of NZ_JBSKBP010000028.1, forward strand.
AGGCGTTCCGATGCCGGCTTACCGCTTAGCGACCAACGCCGCGGAGATCGCGGATTCGGCCGCGGAGATTGGACTGCCAGTAATAGTTAAGCCTGCAGTGGGTAGCGGTAGCGTCGGTGTCCGATTGTGCCGCACGGCTGACGAGCTGGCCGAACATACGGAGTATCTTTTGAGTGGGCAGCAAATATTGCGCTCAGAGCCCAGGATACTCGTTGAAGAATTCGCCGAAGGCCCCTGGTACTGGGCCGACACAATGGGGAATGAGGTCGTTGGAATTGGCATTGGCGACTGCGGGCCTCCACCGCATTTCGTCTATCACGGGTCGACTTACCCAGCACCGCTGAGTGATGACGAGCATCAGCGTTTAGTCGACATTACGCTGAGTTCTTTGCGCGCGCTCGGCCTCGGCTGGGGGCCAGCCGGCATTGAATTCCGGTGGACCAAGCATGGCCCAGTTGTCATAGAGGTCAATCCGCGCCTACATGCCTCACCAACTCCCCAGATGGTTCAGCTGGCATACGGTGTTGATCTGATCACCGCGCACATCAAACATATTTTAGGGGAAGAATGGGATTTGCGCAAAAGGCATTCGCAGACGGTAGCCGCGCGATTCCTAGTTGCGGATCGTGATGGAACGCTCGATTGGATCAGAGGGGATAGCGATGCCGCTGCCCTATCGGGTATCGCCGAGATCAAATTCTATGTTCAACCGAAAACAACGATTGCCAGAAAAGGCGATTATAGAGACTGCTTAGGACACGTCATTGCGGCCTCACCTAGCCTTCCTCAGGCCGAGGCGATACTTCAGCGTGGCGTCGACCTGATCAAGTGGTCCATCACGCCCCAAGGGGCGGTAGTCGAAAGTGGCACAAGTTAGAATTGACGTGTTCTCACGTTGGAATTCCTTCGGGTTGAAATTTCGGTCAGGGTGATTTCGTCAAAGCCACGAATTTAGGCCCGGACTGTTGGGCTGGAGCGGCCTATCTGATCGCCCGATATGGTAACGGTCGAAACGTCAGCGCGTCCAACCATGTAATGGGGGGACAGGGCTTCGGCGACTCCACGAAACTTGGAGGGATAGCTCTGTATGAGCGGCAGAAACATTGTCCAGGCGTTTGAGACGTCGGAGTATCGGGCTCGGCTCGACAGCGTGCGTACCAGGATGTGCAGCGTTGGGATGGACGCGCTGGTGGTCATCTCACAAGCTAACCAGTGTTATCTCCTGGGATATGAGTCCTTCTCAGGTGACGAACCGCAGGCGGTGCTCCTGACAGCGGATGACGACCCCTATTTCATTCTGCGCCAGATGGATGCTGACGCTGCGGCCGAAGCGGGATGCTGGCTTTCGCAGGACAGGGTCGTCGCGTATGCGGAAAGCTATGTAGCCGGCACTGGCGAGGCCAGTGCTTGGAACGTGATCGGTCAGTTCGTGAAGGATAAGGTAGGGCCGTCTGCACGTATTGGCGTCGAAGCATCTGGGATGGGCATGTTCAGTTACGCCAAGCTTGTCGGCGCCTTGGGAATTCAGGAGCCGCTCGACGCCAGTGACTTAGTAGCGGCATGCAGGCTGGTCAAGTCAGAGCGCGAGCTTCTGTATATGAGCGAGGCGGCCGCGATAGCGGACCGGGCGATGCTCGCCGGGGTCGACAAGATCGCCGTTGGCGCCAGGCATTGTGACGCGGCCGCGGCGATCATGTCGGCTCTTTGTGCTGGGACCGACACCATTCCCGGCGGGCCCCCGCCAATCCCGCCGTTTATCCGTGGTGGCAAGTTCGCCAATGCACCGCACCAATTTTGGATCGACGATGTATTTGCCGCCGGCCACCAGTATTATCTCGGGATTGGCGCCAGCCGGCACCGATACGTGGCTCCGATGACCAGGACTGTTCACGTCGGCCCCATCACAGCAAGCCGAAAAAACCAACATGAGGGTGCACTGGCTGGATTCCACGCCGCGATTGACGCACTTCGTCCCGGCGCGACCTGCGCTGACGTGGCGCGGGCATTCCAAGCGGCTATCCGGCCGTACGGCCTCACCAAGGACTCGCGCCTCGGCTACTCTGTTGGCCTCGACTGGTTGGATGGCCCAAGCCTAGGAACGAACAACGACACCGAAATTCTAGCCAATATGACCTTCCTGATTCACCTTGGCTTCTACGAGCGCGGCGAACTCTACATGTTGAGCGACACCGTTCGGGTTGCCGAAAATGGCAGCGAGGCAATGAGCAAGCTTCCGCGCATCCTTTTCGAGCGTCCCGCCTGAAATGCAGGGGCATGAATACCTCGCGCAGTAAAGTCGACGATTTGTCAAGGCCGCGGCTCATGTAGTTTAGCCATACCGCTAACGAGCCCATGGGGACGAAGGTGTGGCAGTGCAGGCTTCTCTGTCCGGCTGACCCCGGTCGAAACGTAAGGTTCTTCCCTGCGCCGAAAATTTGTACGTCCCTGCAAGGTGTCGCTTCTCTGCCACCGGCTCGTCCCAAAGCACGGAGCGGGATATCTGGCGAGCGTCCTCAGGATCGCGGCTCCGCGCGCATGCTGCCATGTGAACTCTCTTCGTTCCTCCTCCGGCGAGAAAAGCACCGCTGGGTGAGAAACTGAATGATGTCCTTTCAGGCCCACGGTCGGTTCAGCGCGATCAACGTCGGCAAGGTCGCCTGGCCGTCCACGAAGGCAGGGCGAAAATTCAATGCAAGCCCGGAGCAAATGGCGACAGAGATGTAGTGAATTCGACACAGGAGCAAAGCCGAATGTCTTGTCAGCCGCGCATCACGTTGTTTTACCAGAAACTTTGGCTTGGCACAGCACATGCTCTGTTCTCTGCAGCTGTGCCAAGAGCGCAGCGCAGCGTCAAGTGGAGTGAAGATGGATTTAGAGCTCGACGGCAAGGTGGCGATGGTCGCGGCCGCTTCCAGCGGCTTAGGTTTGGCCACCGCTGAGGAGTTGGCCAAAGAGGGCTGCCGCCTGTCTATCTGTGGGCGCGATCCGGGGCGGCTCCAAGGAGCAGAGGATCGGTTGCGCAAGAAGGGCGCCGAAGTGCTGTCACGCGCGACCGATGTGACCGACTGCGCTGATGCAGCAGCTTGGGCTGCCGAAACAGCGGAGCATTTTCACTGTATCGACATCCTGGTGACGAATTGCGGCGGGGTTTCTGCCGGACCACCCTCGGCCATGACGCCCAAGGATTTCAAAGATGCGGTCCAGCGAGTGCTTCTACCTTCGATAAATCTTGTGACGGCTGCCTTGCCGCATCTGCGTCGCTCGAGCGCGGGGCGAGTATTGATGCTCGCTTCCGAGGCCATTGTACGAACCCCAGCACATTTCGCACTGTCGGGTGTCGCACGAGCGGGGCTGGTGCCTTACTGCCACACGCTCGTACAAGAATTGGCGGGAGAGAGCATCACGGTAAACGTGCTCGCACCTGGAGCACACAGCACCGCGATTCACGAAGCCAATCGCCATGGTAGCCACGCCGCGGCCATTCGTGCACTCGAGGACAGGACTCCGGCTCGACGCCTTGGCGATCCATCGGAATTCGCAGCAGTGGCTGCATTCTTGGCCAGCCCTCGCGCGGCCTATGTGAGCGGCCAACTGATCGTCATCGATGGCGGGCTGAGTGCAACTGTCTGACCCATGGTCTAAGGAGCCGCCGCGTGAATACAGCCAACGCACAGAGTGCCGATATCGATCTTGCGTCTTCGATCGCGCATGCCGGCATTCGCCCTCGTCCTAAGCGGGAGCTCACTTTCTCCTTAAGTGTTGGAAATAGCTCTGCAAGCCGGCCGAGGCAGTGCCTGACAGCTGAGAGTGATCTCTCACAGTTCGATCCGTACTATTGGCATGCACAGAGTGCGGAAGAAGTTGACCCGTCGGAGGGCGGCAACGCAGCTCCTGAGTTTCGCCATGGCTTTGATCATGCCGAAACAGTTGACCTTACCGCCTGGGTTGGCGCGCATCAGGCGATGTTCCGCAATGTCAGACATCGCCTCTTGGGATTTGATCACGCTGTCTTGCGTGCTGAATGATGGACGTCACTTGCACTAAAGCGAAAAATAGTTGGTGGGAGTAGGTGGTCGATGATGCCTGATACAACTCACAACATCAGAGAAGGATACCAGGAGCTGTTCGGAATTGACGGTAAGGTCGTCTGCATTTCAGGCTCGAGTCGCGGTCTGGGCAAGTCTCTCGCCACCTGCTTTGGACGATTGGGGGCGAAGGTAGTCCTTTCCTCGCACAATGATGCTGAACTGGCCGGAGCAGAGGCCGAACTTGCGGGCCAAGGAATCGAGGTGATGGCTATCCGCGCTGATGTGCGATCGCACGACGATTGCAAGGCATTGATCGGTGGCACGGTCGACCGTTTTGGGCGGATCGATGTGATGGTCTGCAACGCAGGCACGGACATCATAAAGCCAGCGCATTCCTATGAAGAGCCGGAATGGGACGAGATTGTCGACACTAATCTGCGTGGCTACTACTATTGCGCCAAGTTTGCCGCCCAAGCAATGCTCCATCAAGGCGATGGCAGCATCATCATGACGTCTTCAGTCGCCAGTTCGCTCGGCATACCTGGGCTGGCTGTCTATGCTGCGAGCAAAGGGGGCGTCAATCAACTGACGCGCACCATGGCGGTGGAATGGGCCGACAAGGGCATTCGCGTAAATGCCGTCGCACCTGGATTTATCAACAACTTCATGGATGGAGTGCATCCGAACCTCGATACGCCTTACCAGCGCCGGGCAATGGACCTCACTCCAATGCGGCGCCGGGGGAATTTGTCCGAGTATTTCGGGCCTTACATCTTCCTCGCGAGCCCAGCTGCATCGTTCGTCACCGGCGAGATTCTGTATGTGGATGGGGGTTACGCCGCGAGCTGATCCAAGCAGACGTTTCGACTAGTGGGGCGGGAGAAGGAAGTGGAACAATGTTAGGCACGATACCAGATGAGTTAAACTTCCTAGACTGCACCCTGCGTGACGGTGGATACTACACGGGTTGGGAGTTTTCACCAGGACTGGTCTGGGACTATGTCGCTACCATCAACGCCCTTCCGGTACGCATGGTCGAGCTGGGGCTCGCCGGAAAGCCTGAGAGTAGCGGATATTTCGCCAGTGTGACGACCTCTAAGGCCGAAGAGATAGCTGCTGATCTCCTAGTTCAAGCATGCGTGATGATCGATGCTAAAGATGCGCTTGCGAGCGAACTGTCCTTACCCATTGCCGTGGCGCGCCTCACAGAGGGATTACGGCCAGGACGGATCACGACCATACGAGTCGCGGCGCACTACAGCAAAGTGGCAGCATGCCATGACATTTGCGCTGAGTTGGCTCACCGGGGCTTCCGCGTGTTTTTGAACCTCATGCAGATCGATGCAGCGGATGATGCGGCAGTCGAGGTCTGCCTGAAGGAATTGCAGCAGCTTGACAGCTTTGACGTGCTTTATATCGCTGATTCCTTTGGCTCTATGAAGCCGAGCCGTGTTCAGGAATTGATCGGCCGGTTTGCTGGTCGACTTGCGAGCGAGATCGGATTTCATGGCCATGACAACCGCGGATACGCACTGATCAATTCAGTGGCGGCCGCGATGGCAGGAGCGACCTGGATAGACTGCACGATGGGCGGCATGGGCCGCGGAGCCGGAAATACGGCCAGTGAGCAGCTCCTGCCGGTTCTCGGTCGTGTCGATTCAGCCGCGGAACAGGCACTGCTGGAGCACGTGCTGAGTCACTTCGACCCGCTTCGCAAACGGTATGGGTGGGGCAGCAGCGCGGCATATCAGTTCGCCGGCTCAAACTTCATCCATCCTTCCTATGTTCAAAAGCTGCGCGAAGAGGGGACCTTCTCTGATGCCGCGATTATCGACCGCCTTTCTAAGCTCCGCGCCGATGAACGGGTGAGTTTCGCCGATGAAAGCCTCTCGCAGCTGATGGCTCAGAAGATCGCCTGATTGCTCATATTGCTTGAGGCACGCCTTTTGGAGGCAGCCATGGCTCTACCAAATGCTCCAGTAAAACCGTCGGTCCTTCCGTCCGATCCGCGATTTTCATCAGGCCCCTGCCGCAAACATCCGGGCTGGAGCGTGCATTCAACCATGCTGCGGTATCTTGGACGCAGCCACCGGAGCCCCGAAGGGGCAGAAAGGCTGAAAGAGGTAATCAGGCGCATGGTGGCTTTGTTAGAGCTGCCTGATAGCTGGATTTGCGGTATCGTGCCCGGTTCGGGCACTGGAGCTTGCAGCATGGCACTACACAACTTGCTGGGCCCGTTGCCAGTCGAGACATTCGTGTCAGATAGCTTCTCGCGGTATTGGGCAAATGAGATCGATACGTTAGGGCTAGCCTCCCAGAGGCGCCATGTTTGTCCTTTCGGGGAATTCCCAGACACGAACGGGATCGATCCCAATAACGACATCGTCCTGGTATTAAACGGCACCAACAGCGGCGTTTGTCCACCGGATCTTGACTGGATTTTTCCTGACCGTGCCGGACTTGTGATCGCCGATGCGGTCTCTGCAGCTTTCACGAGGCGCATCGACTACGATCGAATCGACGTTCTGTGCTGGTCATGGCAGAAGGCGCTTGGTGGCGAAGGCGGCCACGGTATGATCGCGCTCTCGCCTCGGGCCCAGGCACGTCTCAAGGTCGGCGGGAGCAAGCCCGTGGCCCGGCTCATGAAACTTCATAATGCCGACGGGTCGGTGAACGAAGCGTTCTTTGGCGGGCGCACGATCTCGACCCCGAGCATGTTCGCCGTCGAGGATATCCATTCTGCGCTAGACTGGGCCGAAGCGTGCGGGGGACTATCCGCGCTTCTGAACAGGGTTGCGGATAACTATGCTGTCATGGCGGACTGGGTGGACTCCACTCCGTGGATTGATTGGACCTGCATCGATCCCGCTTCACGCTCGGCCTGTTCAATCACTCTCCGGTTTCCAACAGAGCAACTCGCAGCCGGAGAAACGGAGGACGATGAGAAAATCGCCGGTCGGATTAGCCGTCTGCTCGAAGCGGAGGGCGCGGCCTTTGACATTTGGAGCTATGGTGACGCCCCCCCCGGATTCCGAATATGGGCGGGGCCAACTGTCGAGTCAGAAGATCTTTCGATTTTATGCGAATGGCTGGCCTGGGCTTATGCCGAGGCGTGCCAAGGCAGCATACCACCCGAAGCGAGCGTCTTGCGTGAGAGCTGTTGTCCGTCCTCTGAGGCAGTTCAGCCAAGGACGGACTCAGCTTGCCTTGCACCCGCCGCTCCCAAAAAAACACGTCCCCAGACGCTGGCCCATTGCTATGACGCGATACTTTTTGACGCGACGGGAGTCCTGGTCAGCGGAAATGACGCTCTCCCAGGCGCTGCTGATATCTTGGCGCGACTTAATGCGTCCGGTCAGCCATTCTACATCGTGACGAATATTAGCAGCGGATCGGATCAAACCATATTCTCACGTCTTCGCGGCGCCGGACTTCCGATCCCGACAGTTGACAGTATAGTCTCTGCAGGAGGTGTTGCACGACTTCGGGTACTTGAAGAGCTGGCAGCCGGTCGATTAGTTTCTTATCTGGGCAGTCCACAAGCTGCGCATGACGTTTTCGGCACGCATCCCAATCTTCGTTGCGCTGATATAGCCGAGACATTCGACACGCTCGTGGTGCTCGATGACGAAGGTTTCGATTTCAAACGAGCTGCCGACCGCATCCTGTCGATCTTCCAATGCAGACTGATCGAGACTGGCCAAATGCCTCGCATCATCACGGCAAACGCGGACGTCATTTATCCCAGCAAGAACGGCTCACTCATCTTTGGACCTAGCATAATAGGGCCAATGCTTAAGGCAGGATTGGCACCGTTTGGGGCACCTCCGATCTCGGTGGTACTTGTGGGCAAGCCAGGACGAGCGATTTTCGAGGAATGCATCGCTCGGGCCGGTACCGACCGCCTTCTGATGGTCGGCGACCAGCTGAATACTGACATCAAAGGCGCAAAAGCGGCCGGGCTCGACGCCCTGCTCGTAACCACCGGCCTCAACAGCTGCGGCGAGTTGCGTCAAGGCGAGAACGGCGCTCCCGATTATGTCGCAAAAAACCTCGATCAGATCTTCGACGGCAGTTTGTCTCCACACCTTCGATCAGTAGCTTGATTGGACAAGGCGGGGCACCGCTTGAACGCGGCAGCACGGTTGAAGGGGAGATGGCATGATCGTTTCGACATTTCGGCCGAAGGTCGTGATGATGAGGTGCGCCACCACCACCGAAGCGTTTGTAAAAATCGAACCGCGTTCGGTATCTTGCTGGCCAGCCTTCTACCACTAGACCTCACTATTTCTAATGGGCAATCATTACCATGATCCATTCCAAGAAGGTAGTTATCGTTACTGGGGCAATGTCGTCGATAGGGGGCTGTCGTAGAGGCCTTCGCCGCGTGGCTGTCCAAATGGTCGGGCCGCTATCCAAGGCTGACGACGTGGGTGGAGGAGACCATCGAGCGCACGCTGACCTTCTTTTGCCTGCCACGCCAGCACCACAAGCATCTCAAGTCCACCAACATGCTCGAACGCCTCAATGAGGAAATCCGCCGGCGCACCTATGTCGTACGCATCTTCCCCAACGCCGAAAGCTGCCTGCGCCTCGTCAGGGCGCTGGCCGTCGAGACCAACGAGAACTGGAAGGAGGCCAACCGCTACATCAACATGGACGACCTGCGCGAGCACAAGAAGCTCGCTCTACGCCAAGCCGCATGACCAGCAATATGGCCGCCCCATTTTGCAGAACTTGACGCACACAACCGTTGCTATTCCAATAGATGACAGTGTGTCACGCAGGATAGGAGGGATTTTTGGGTAATCGGCTAACAGGCAAAGTTGCCATTGTCACCGGTGGCAATCGGGGCATTGGGCGGGCGATCGCAGACAGGCTCGCTGATGAAGGCGCCGCGGTTGTCGTCGGCGACTTGCGTGACCACGGCGCCGTACATTCCGGTGGCGTCGAGAGGCTCACTTTCATATCTCTTGACGTCACAGAAGAGGTCTCGGTTCGGACATTCGTTGACGAGGTCCTCGAGAAGTTTGGTAGGATCGATGTCCTGGTCAACAATGCTGGCACGGTCATTCACAAGTCGATCGACGAACAGACGGCCGAGGATTGGGACAGGCTAATGGCGGTCAATCTCCGTGGCCCGTTTTTAATGGCCAAGTATGTGGTTCCGGAGATGAGACTCGTGGGCTCAGGCACGATCGTCAACATCGGATCCGTAGAGGCCTATATGGTCAACCCGTGGCATACTGCCTACGCGGCCACGAAGGCCGGCGTCCATGGCCTTACACTAGGACTGGCCGTTGATCTCGGGCCTGATGGCATCCGTTGCAACACCGTATGTCCCGGCTGGATCGATACCGATCTGAACCGTGCGTACGTCGAGATGCACCCGGACCCAAGCTTGATCGAGAGGGAGTTGGGTCAACTTCATCCGGTCGGACGAATCGGCGCTCCAAAGGAGATAGCCAATGCGGTCCTGTGGTTGGCTAGTGAGGATTCCAGTTTCGTCAGCGGTGAAATGATCTCTGTCGACGGAGCGCGAACCAAAAAGATATCCCTCCCCACCATTTTGGATGAGGAGTATCGGGCCAAGCTGACTCAGAGCCCTCCATAGTTTGGCAACCTCGAACGGGTGGAGCGGGTTGTAGACTGGAGCGAGTAGTCGGCGGGACCGTGAAAAATGACCTGGGCACTCATCGACAAAGCTGGGCGCCTTAAGTGCCTCCATCCATGGAAGGAAGAGCCATGATCCTCATCACCGGAGCCTCGGGGCAGTTGGCATCGCAGATCGTAACACGGGCGCGGCAGAAGGGCATTGCGATTCTCGCCGGCAGTAGAGCAGCCGCTACTGATCGTCACATAGACTTCGACAGACCTGAAACGCTTGACTTCACCGGGGTCGAGATCATGTTCCTGACTTCGGCGGGCTCTGCTGAAGACGACTGCGTGATGCGTCGGCATGGTGCGGTCCTGGCTGCTGCCCGTGCGCAGGGGGTGAAGCAGGTCGTTTATACGAGCCTCACCTGTGCGAGCGATCATCTCGGCTTTGCACTGGCTCATCGTTGGACCGAGCGCGAGCTTCGGGCAAGCGGCATGGCCTGGACCATCCTTCGCAACGGTCTCTATGCAGAACTGGTTGGCGCTCTCGCCGCGCCGCGCGGCGGGGTGATTGCCACACCATTCGGCGAGGGTCGGATTTCCGCAGTCGCAAGAGCGGATCTGGCCGAAGCGGCGCTTGCTGTGCTGGGTGATCCGGCTAACCATGCCGGCCGTTGCTACGAGTTATCGGGAGCTACCGCATTTTCAATCCCGGATCTCGCGCAGAAGATAGGAGCCCCTTATGAGCCGAGCAGCTTTGAGGAGGAGCGCGCGCGGCTTTCGTCACTACCACTCTACGCCTTTCAACCGCCGATGTTGATGTCCATTTCGTCCGCCGCCGCGGCCGGATTCCTGGAAACACATGCAACAGATCTGACGGAGTTGGTGCCTATGCCCCTAGACGCGCTAGAGATTGCAGGCGCCGTTGCTCGACAATCGGCACAATAGCTTCTGGTGCACACGAGAAGCCTGACAAGTCGTCTCTCGCTTGTGGTCCACGGCGCGTCCCTCGCACTCAGCATCACAAGTAGACGCCGGCATTCCAACCGGCCTGCGGGATCGCCTTCGTGCGCGCGAAGCTTGCGGTCGTTGGGGCCTCCTCCTGGTCTCGTCGCGAATTGTCATGCGGCGACAGCACATCGCTTGTTACGCTCAGCGGTCGCGGATAGTGATGTTTCCCCAGTTTCTATCCAGTTTTGGGTTCGTTTCCGGCGTGGGTTGTGCCCTGCTGGGCGGGTGAAGCGACGGGCGCTGGCGCGGAGCCTTTGGCATAGCGCAGCGCGAGCGACCGTCGCGGATTGAAGGTGCTGGCGAACTCGGCCGGGGTCTGCCAGGCGATTTGGGAGTGCGGCCGCGCGGTGTTGTACAACTCGACGACTTAACACCCACGGGACTGGGATTGAGCGCGAGCTTTGCTATCCGTGGCATCCGTGGGCCGGGCTGCAGGTCCATACCCATGAAGTGATCAAGAAGGGTGATGTGACGATTTTCCGCTGCAGCCTTTCCGACCAAGCGTCGGACCGGTGGCTGGAGGTTCCGGCGTGGATGTTCGACCGATCGGCTGGCGTGAGCTGGCGCATCACGGCTGCCGCGCAGGTCGATCTTGCCGTGCTTGTCGCCTTGGCTGAGCTTCTCCGTGACACAGGCGTGCCGTCGCAATCTCAGAAGATCGGCGCAGCATCGGACTCTCACGACTCGAACCGGGGAGAGGTCCATGCCGCGCAAGCCCACGACTTACCAGTTCGATCTGTTCTCCAGGTTGAACGACACCGACATGATGATGGAGGCGCCGCGATGGCAGGCGCTGCCTGTCGAGACGCGTCGGTCAGTGACGAAGCTGATGGTGCGTCTGATCCTCGACCACGTCGGCGGCGATCGCGCCGGGCGACAGGAGGGCGCGGATCATGATGCATGAGAAGATCAGGCCGCACCATCTTGAGCGCAAGGCGATACTGTACGTGCGGCAGTCGTCGGCCCATCAAGTCCTGCACAACCGCGAGAGCAGCACGCTCCAATATGCGATGCGCGATCGCCTGACGGCGCTCGGGTGGTCTCGCGTCGAGACGGTCGATGATGATCTCGGCCGGTCCGCCGCCGGCGGCGTCGCACGCGCCGGTTTCGACCGAATGGTCGCGGAAGTCTGTCTCGGCAAGGTCGGCGCGGTCGCGGCGCGGGAAGTGTCGCGGTTTGCCCGCAACAGCCGCGACTGGCAGCAGCTCATCGAGATGTGCCGCGTCGTCGACACCGTGCTGGTCGACCAGGAGACGGTCTATGCACCGCGCCAAGGCAACGACCGGCTGCTGCTGGGGTTAAAGGGAAGCCTCAACGAGTACGAACTCGACCTTTTGCGCCAGCGGTCGCTCTCGGCCCGCTACGAGAAGGCACGCCGTGGCGAACTCGTGGTCGCGGCACCTGTCGGCTTCGTAAAGGTCGGGGATCGGCTCGAGAAGGATCCCGACCGCCGCGTGCAAGAGGCGATCATCCTTGTGTTCGACAAGGTCGCCGCGCTCGGCAGCGCCCGTCAGGCCTTGATGTGGTTCCTCGAGCATGGCCTGGATTTGCCCACCAGGCGCAACAACGGCGATGTCGTCTGGCGCAGACCAGCTATGGCACGATCCACCGGATGATCGAGAACCCGATCTACGGCGGCGCCTATGCCTATGGTAGGACTCGTGCCGCGCCGGGATTTGGATCGACGGCTCCTCGGTCGGGCGTTCGTCGCAAGGCCCGAGAGGAATGGCTGGCTCTGATCCCGGGCAGCCATGAAGGTTACGTCAGTTGGGAACGAGCGGAGGCAATCCGCACAATGGTGAGCGACAACGTGCCAACGGGCCGGCATCACGGAGCACCGAAGCATGGCGATGCATTGCTCGCCGGGCTTGTCCGGTGCCGCCGCTGCGGCCGCAAGCTCACGGTGCGATACACCGGTATCAAGCACAACATCCCGCGCTATTCCTGCTGGCGGGGCCTGCTCGACAATGGCGAACCGCGCTGCATCGCCTTCGGCGGACTTCGCGTCGATGACGCTATTGAAGAGGCCCTTCTGCAGGTGGTCGAGCCCGGCGCGGTCGCGGCTGCCGCCGAGGCCGAAGCGCAGGCTGCCAATCGCCGCGACCAGGTTCGGGACGCTCTCGGTCGCGATCTGGAGGCTGCACGCTACGTCGCCGACCGGGCTTTCCGGTAAACGCGGCCGACCCCGAGAACCGGCTGGTCGCCGCGGAACTGGAGACGCGGTGGAACCGTGCCCTCGCACATGTCGGCGAGATCGAGGGCAAGATCGCCACACATGATACCGCAAGGGCGAAGCCGTCACCTGTGTTGACGATGGACCTTGGCGCGCTGGCCGCGAACCTCCACATCGTCTGGGCGGCACCGACGACAGGTGCGCGGCTCAAGAAGCGCATCGCGCGTACCGTCATTCAGGAGGTGATCGCCGATATTGATGATGAAGCCTCCGAGATCCGCCTGCTGATCCACTGGATCGGCGGGGTTCACACCGAACTGCGCTTGCCGAAGCGGCGCCGCGGACAACGCAACAGCACCTCCGCCGACATCATCGCCGCCATGCGGCAACTGGTACTAATCGCCAGCGACGATCTGATTGCCGGCATTCTCAACCGCAACGGCCTGGTGACCGGGCATGGCAATCGCTGGACGCGCGAACGGGTCACGGCGCACCGGTCGCATCACAAGATTCCGGTCTTCCGACCGGCGCCGGAGGGCAACGAACCGTGGCTCAACCTGAACAAGGCCGCACGCCTTCTCGGCGTTGCACCGAAGACCCTCAGGCTCGCCGCCGAGACAGGCGAGATCGAAGGCGTTCATCCCCTGCCGGATGGTCCGTGGATCGTTCAGCCGGTCAGAACTCGGAAAGCCGCATGCCCTGTCCCAAATACCCCGCAGGATCGCATCCCGATCAGCAAAGCCTATTCCCTTCAACAACATAGACAGATGGGTGTTATGAAACAGGATTGTAGTCGGCGCGCCACAGGGTGATGGCTACGGGCGCCTGAGCCAGCGAGATAAACAGCGTCTGCTTGAGCCCAGCAACCATTGGCCGCAGCGGGTGATGAGACATACAAGGTGGCGTAATTGCGCCACACGTCCTGAAAGCAGACCGATGACGTTTCCGGGCAGATCAAGCCGCGTGTTTGCGGCCTGTCTCACGCATTCTTTGTTTGGGCTCTCGACATTCTTGTCTTGTTTCGAACGAAAGAAGGTTTGCGGATTTGTTCCGGCGAGGCCTCTTTGCTGTAAAAGCATTGTGATTGCATAGCCTTAGGTCAAATGGCGCGGCGCTTGCTCAGACTCTAACGTATGTAGAAAAATAGGGAAAAGGCCAGTGCTGGCACCGCGAAGCTCCGTACAAGCGCCTGAGAAGGTCGTCCCTTTTCATCTGGATATGGTCCAGTCCAGAGACCCGTGGTCTTTATTGCGGATGATTCGTCTGAGGCACCAACGAGTCGCTCGTCGATTTGCCGTTGACCGAACTTCATCCGAATGCGCATGCCAAAGAAATCCATCAAAGGGCCGCCCAGGGCAACCTCAGCGTCTCACCAGCACCTTTATACAACTGGCTGAACCAGTTATCCGAGCCGGGGGCTTCCGAGGCACCCAAATCACCCATGCCGACTGGTTGTTCGAGGACGAAGACGAGGAACCAACTCCTTCCTTGCAAAGAAATCCAAGAGGTATGCGCTCACAAAGCTTCTTAATTTCCAAGCGCGATAGTTGCTCGGCACGCTCTTTTGTTACGGATTACGGGAGAATCAGGAAAGTGGATGGATAAAATAAGACGAATTTACAGGACCTGCGCCGTGCCGTCTCGGGTGGGCATCTTTTTCTTCAAATTGGAGCAACGTTGTGGTCATGCAATTGAAGGGTGATCAAAGATTGGAAGCTTATCGGCGGATGCTTCGCATCCGTCGATTCGAAGAAGAGGGTATGCGCCAGTTTGAAGCTAGCAATGTCCCTGGTTGGTTCCACTCGAGCGTAGGTCAGGAAGCCGCCATAGTGGGGGCGTGTCTCGCCCTTCGGGACGATGACGGCATGACCGGAACTCATCGTTCGCACGGCCATCCAATTGGAAAGGGTGCGCACCTGGACACACTGATGGCCGAGTTGATGGGAAAGGAGGGCGGCATTTGCAAGGGGCGCGGCGGTTCGATGCACTTTGCCAATAGTTCCGTTGGGATAATCAGCGAATCGGGTATCGTGGGAGGGGGCATTCCTCTCGCCACAGGATGCGCGTTCAGCGCCAAGGTGCGGAGCGTCGATCAGGTTACCCTTTGCTTCTTCGGCGATGGAGCGGTGAACCAGGGCACCTTTCACGAAAGCCTCAACATGGCGTCGCTGTGGAAGCTTCCGGCGATCTATCTTTGCGAGAACAACGGCTACGCCATGACCACCTCGGTGGCGCAAAGCCACGGGCAGCCGGACATCGCGCTGCGGGCCGTGGGCTACGGCATGCGAGCGGTCACGGTAGACGGGCAGAGTGTGGGCACCATCTATGAAGCTGCGGCACAGGCCGTCACTCGAGCACGCGCGGGCGAGGGACCCACTCTAATAGTAGCCAACACCTATCGGTTCGATGAGCACAACTTCGGCTTGGCGATTCCGGGGGAGCCTTATCGATCGATTAAAGAAGTCGAGACTCAAAAACGGGCCCGCGATCCAATTTTGCTGTATCGTACTGTGCTCCTCGATGAAGGCATAAATGACAAGAGTCTGAGAGCAATCGAGGACGAAGTCGTCGAAGCTGTCAAGCAGGCTGTACAATTCGCCTTGGCCAGCCCTCTGCCTCGGCCTGAAACTTTGCCCGACTACATGTTCAACTCGCTCCTTGCCGTGGATCACCGCTTCGTGGGGCAGCAGAGGAATTAATTGGCATGCAAACTCGTGCCCAGAAACTTGCCGTGACGCCCGGCACCCATATTCAGATGACCTATCTTGAAGCGCTCATGCAGGCGCAGATGGAGGAAATGGAGCGTGATGACCGCGTCGTCCTGATCGGAGAAGACATCTCGGTTCACGGCGGTGCCAAGCTTATTGAGCGGTTCGGCAAGAACCGTGTTTGGAATACGCCGATTTCAGAAGGCAGCTTTACCGGGCTGGGAATCGGGGCCGCCATCAACGGATTGCGACCGATCGTCGACCTAGCAGGTGCCAGCTTCGTATATCTCGCCTCGGACCAGATCATCAACCAGGCCTCGAAATTGCGGTATATGACTGGAGGCCAAATTGACATTCCGATCGTGTTTCGTTGCTGTATGTTCTCGACGGGCGCCGAGGCGGCGCAGCATGCCGACCGGCCTTATCCGTTTTTTATGAATGTGCCGGGCCTCAAGATCATCAGCCCAACCAGCGCCGCCGACATCAAAGGACTTATGAAAGCGGCCATCCGCGACGGTGATCCTGTACTGGTCTTCGAAGACACCCGTCTGTGGCCGCTCAGGGGGGATGTGCCCACAAATCCAGACCATATAATCCCGATCGGCAAAGCGGATGTGAAGCGCGAAGGAGAAGACGTAACCCTTATAGCTATCGCCGGTGCCATTCGGCCGGCGATGGAGGCTGTCGACGCGCTCGCCCGGGAAGGCATCTCCGCCGAAGTGATCGACCCGCGAACATTGAAGCCGCTCGATCATGAGGCCATTAAAACTTCAGTCGCCAAGACCGGACGGATCGTGCTCGTTGAGAACGGGCACCGCATCTGCAATGTCGGAAGTGAAATCGCCGCAGTGATGGCGGAGGAGGCCTTCGATCTGTTGAAGCGTCCGATCCTGCGGGTCAGCGCGCCGGATATTCACGTACCCTTTAGTCCGGCCCTCGAGAAGGATTTCTTCCCGACGAAGGATCACATCATCGCCGCCGTACGGCGGCTAGTCTGACATCCTCAAAGACTTCGGCCGAATGACGAATGCCGCGATTCGGCGCAATACTCTATTTCGAATGGAATCATCGGTACGCTAGGGGACATCGACGGAGAGCAGCAATGAGACTTGCGGGATGCACATCTTTCGGTAGCAAGTTCGATTTAACCGGGAAAACCGCGTTGATAACCGGCGGAGGGCGCGGAATCGGTCTGCAGATCGCGCTTACCTTGCAAGAGGCGGGTGCGGACATAATCCTTACTGGAACTGATGGGAGCCGCGTGGCGCGCGCTGCAAGTCAGTTTCCCGTCAACCCGCAGGTCCATCAACTCGATGTTACGGACTCGCAGGCGGTGCGCGATCTCGCCGGTAGAATCGACGTTTGCCCCGACATTCTTGTCAACAATGCCGGCGTGTCTCGTGCCGCGCCGACAAATCATACCACAGATGAGGATTGGCGGGCGGTCCTCTCCGTCAATTTGGATGGCGTCTTCTACTGCAGTCGCACGTTCGGCTCCCTAATGGCGAAGCGCGGTTCTGGGACGATTGTAAATATAGGTTCGATGTGCGGGGAGATCGTTACCCGACAGCCATCCGTCGTCACGGCCTACAATGCGAGCAAGGCCGGATTGAACATGGTGACCAAGACACTTGCGACCGAGTGGGCAAGATCCGGAGTGCGCGTGAACGCAGTTGCCCCCGGGTTCGTACAGTCCGAGACGACCGGCACGTATCCCGAAGACGTGGTCAATGCATGGTGTGACCGGACACCGATGGGTCGCTTCGGCCAGCCTCATGAGGTGGCATCCGCGGTCCATTTTCTGGCGAGCGATGCGTCAAGCTATATTACAGGTACGGTACTGTTGGTGGATGGCGGCTACACCTGCTGGTAGCAGCCCGGTTGCCTTGGGCAGGGGGCAACACAAATGCTTTTACGATCAGGAACTCAAAATCTCTTCGGTCATCCAGACCGGGATCAACGGTTGAAGGCCATCCGGTTGATATAGGCCGGCTCGCCACAATAACGCTGGCGGCCCGTGACGAAAATCTCTTTTGCCCGCGCGAAGATGAAAAGCGTAGCGGACAAATTTCTTTCCTTTGTCTTCCCGATAACGGGCACTATGAACCCACTCTGCCGGGTATCCGGCAAGACACTTCTAGCGGTGGCTCTCGGGCGCGAGGCGATCCGGCAGAACCATACCTGATGGGAGCGGTGCGAATCGAGAGGTTCTGCGCGGGCGGGTAGAAATCCCTCGGCCTACTCACCATGAACCAAGATCGACATGGCTCCGCTCAGGGGAAGGGCGCCGCGCGGCGAGAGGATCAAGGCCAAGGTTGCGCACGGCGATTGGAAGACTATGACCCTCCTGGCGGCGCTACGACTCTTCGCACACTTCGCGCTCAGTAGCCGATCCCGCTCGCCTTCAGCCTTGACAGGAAACATAAGAGAGTAACCTCAGCGGGCGCAGCATCATCGGAAATCTCTCCCCGTTTGGCCCGGAGCTCGAAAAAAGCATCTCTGGTCGGCGCGCAAGGTCCTGACTTACGCTATCCCAATGCATATCGGGCCGGGCCCGTGTCTCATTTCCTGCCGTCCCCGTCGGTGTTTCAGAATATGAATGCAATGTAATTCTTGTGTTTCGACGTTGTAACGCAATGCAATCTAAACATTATTAAACATTATCTTTTCTGCGACTACTTTTCGGGTACAATAACTGTTGAGAATGCCAAATAGCATCTTTCTCTCTCGCTGTCTTTGCAGTGCCAATGGCTTATCGTGGAGAGCGTTGATGCAGGACCAGCAGGAACCAAGATCAGGAAGTCTTCGCATGGTCAAACAACCATCCTTTGCATAGTGTCAAAGAACAATCGTAGTTTCAGCTGTGGGGCATTGCCCGTCCCGAATGCAGTGCCGCACTCATCTACCCTTACACGGAGGAACCCCAATGAAGACCCTGGATCAGCAGACAACACCGGAGGAAGCCGCACGGGAGCGCATGAAAGCATCCCATGCCCTCGACGGCGACGCCGGTCGCTTGGCCGACTTATATCGCGGATGGGCGAGTGCCTTCGATCTGGATCAAGGCCGCGTCGGGTACTGCGGGCCGATGATCGTGGCGGAACTGGCAGGCGCCGTGCAGACGGCCTACTTGGCCAGGGAGCGAAACGCCATCGCAATCCTGGACGCTGGCTGCGGAACAGGGCTCGTCGGCGTCGAACTGAAACGCCTCGGCTTCCGGCTGATCGACGGGTTCGATCTCTCCGAAGAGATGGCCGAAAAGGCCCGGCAAACCGGTGTCTACCGCCAGGCCCGAGGCGAAGTCGACCTTAACGGGCGGCTCTCGGCCTACTCCAGCGCGAGTTATGACTTGACCGTCTGCTGCGGCGTCCTAACGCTCGGACACGTCCGACCAGATGGATTGCGCGAGCTGGCTCGCGTCACCCGCCCGAACGGCTTCGTCATTGCAAGCACGCGCAAGAGTTATGTGGATGCTACATCCTTTGAAGACCAGGTGCGGTGTCTGCAGGATGAAGGCATTCTTATACCGACACAGTGTCTAAGGAATGGCAGATACGTCGCCGATGAAGACGCACACTATTGGGTCTTCCAGACGCCGAAGAAGGTCAGCGCACCGACGGACAAGCGGCTATGACCCGCTACCGCAAACCTCGCCGACCACGAACCGGCAGCCGATGTCACGAAACAGCGACGAAGGCGACATCCAAGAGGATGACGCTAAGGGAACCAGCGGCATAGTGTTGGCGAGTTCGATCGCCGGGTCTCCGCGTCCTCAATGATCTGTCGGGAGGCGAGCGCCGGGTAGTCTCTTCGCGGCCATGAGGGAACCTGGCCCGATCGTGTATCTTCGCTTTGGCGAGACGGGCCGCTTTGCAAGCGATGACGACGTTGACGTCCGAGCGCGGTCGCTAAAAGTTAACCCCGGCAGGCCTTGGGATTGCAGCCGTACATCTGTCGAAAGCATTTCGAAAAATGCGATGCCGACTCGAAGCCACAGGCGATCGCGATCTCGACGATCGGCATGTCGGTCTGCTGGACCAGACGCTTGGCGCGGGCAAGCCTCAGCGTCATGTAATAGCGCATCGGAGAGGATGAAACCGATCGCTCAAACAGCCGCTCGATCTGACGTCTGGAGCGGCCGACGCATCTGGCAATGTCGCGCAGCGGCAGCGGGTCCTCTACATGTTCTTCCATGATCCGGATGATTTCCGCGAGCGCCTTCGAGGTCACCATTTCGCTGCCGGTGATCGTCCATTGCCTGTCGCTTGCCGAGCGCCAATGCCCGGCCGTGGTATGCCTGCAGACAGCCAGCGCGGTGTCCTTGCCGAGATGCTCGCCGATCAGGTCCATGACAAGATCGAAAGAGGCGAACTCTCCGGCGCAGGTGGCGAATTGCGTGTCTCTGACGAACAGCCGATCAGTCACCATAAGCCGCCCAAAGGTCTCGCCAAGGGCAGCCCGCATGTCCCAATGGATCGTACAGGCGCTGTCTTCCAGGACCCCGCTTTCGGCCAGCAGCCACGTGGCGGTGCCAAGTGCTGCGAGCGGTGTGCCGAACCGCTTGCAGAGGCGTAGAATCCTGCTTAGCGACGCCGAGGCGTGTTCTTCGACCCGCTCGCCGGCGCACACGACAACCATGCTCGGTCCCTTGCAGGCCTGGATACTCTCTGCGACCCCTGCAAAGTCGCCGGCGACCGCGAGGCTGAAGCCGCTGGCGCATTCCACTGGCTGTCCGTCTGGACTGACCAGCGTCCATTCGAAAAACCTCCTGCCTGTGACCGCATTGGCAAGGCGAAGCGGATCCACGAAAGACGACAGGCTGAGCTGGGAGAACCCGGGAAGCGGAAGGATGGCTAGGCGGAATGTTTGATCGCGACTGTCGATCTGCAGCCGGCCAGGGCTCCATCCCACGATGCGCGCATGGTCTCCCGCTGAAAAGGGCGCATTCATCAGATCACAGGTCCCGTTCGATGGTCATCAAAGTTAACCAGCGCCTAACGCCGGGCATCTGACTATGGGCTTCAACCCCGTGCGTTGTGGCGCCGCTTCATGAAATCCTTGGCGGTCTCGACCGCCACCGCGGCATCGCGGCAATAGGCGTCGGCGCCGACGGCTTTGCCGAATTCCTCATTGAGCGGCGCACCGCCGACCAGCACGACGTAATCGTCGCGAATGCCCTTTTCCTTCATCGTGTCGATGACGACCTTCATATAGGGCATGGTCGTGGTGAGCAGTGCCGACATGCCGATGATGTCGGGCTGGTGCTCTTCAAGCGCGGCCATATATTTTTCGACCGGGTTGTTGATGCCGAGGTCGATGACATCGAAGCCGGCGCCTTCCATCATCATGCCGACAAGGTTCTTGCCAATGTCATGGATGTCGCCCTTGACGGTGCCGATCACCATCTTGCCCTGCTTGGGCGCGCCGGTGGCGGCAAGCAGCGGGCGCAGGATGGCCATGCCGGCCTTCATGGCGTTGGCCGAGAGCAGCACTTCCGGCACGAACAGGATGCCGTCGCGGAAATCCTCGCCGACGATGCGCATGCCTTCGACCAGCGCCTCGGTGAGCACCGTGTAGGGCACCCAGCCGCGCTCGAGCAGAATATGAGTACCTTCCTCGATTTCTTCCTTCAGCCCATCATAGAGGTCGTCATGCATCTGCTGCACGAGTTCCTCGTCGGACAGCTCGGATAGGATGATCTCGTCATCGGCCATGTCGGTCCTGCCTCATTGTCTGTCGAGAAAGGTCGGTACCCCATGTTCGATGGGGTACCGACCAGGCTTCCGGTGAAGCCTTGGGAGTTGTTTGAAGGGGACCGGAGACGATGGCCTCGCCGCCCTTGGCCCCTGGTTGCCTTTCCGGGCTGTGTCTCTCGCCCCTGTCCCGTTCAGCACCGTCCGCGCTACGAATTGCCGTCACAATACTTGGTCAGGCAATGACTTTCATTTGTTGACTGGGATGCGCATCATGCGCTCAACCCGCAGCTCGAATTTGGCGCCCGGCGTTCCAGCGCGATTGAGATCATTGCTATCGATCGATGGCTGCCATGCTTATAGAGAACAACGCGAGACGCAATTTACTTTTTTTCGGGACCGGTATAACAATTACTCATGTCGAAGGACTATCGCAGGCTCCCGTTGAGCGCCCTTAGGGCATTTGAGGCGGCGGCACGGCATCTCAGCTTCACCAAGGCCGCCAACGAGCTATCGGTCACTCAGGCGGCAGTCAGCCGCCATATCCTTACGCTGGAGGACCATCTCCAGGTCCAGCTTTTCAACCGTGGCAACCAGAAGGTCTCGCTGTCGGCCCCTGGCGAGGAGTTGTTCGAGGCTGTGGCGCTGAGCCTTGGGCATATGGCGGCGGCCTTCGACAGCGTGCGCAGGCGGCAGAAAGCCCAGCCGCTGACGGTCGGGATGCCGATGTCCTTCGCGACCCTGTTCATGAGCCGGCGGATCGGCGACTTCGTCGCGGCCAATCCCAAAGTCGATCTCCATTTGGTCTCGCTCGAGCGCAGCCCCGCGCCAGCGACAGACGGTTTCGACGTTTCCGTGGTCATGGGGCATCTGCCGCGTCCTGGCTATGCGGCCACCGAATTGTTCAGCGAGGAGGTCTTTCCAGTCTGCAGCAAGGCCTATCACGCACAGTCGCCGCAAATTCTGTCGCCGGCGGATCTGGTGAATGAGGTCCTTCTGGTGATGGACGATCAGCACTGGTCCGTCTACCCATGGTCGCCCTTCGACTGGGTGCACTGGCTGGAGCAGTTCGGAATCGCGCCTTCATTCAAGCGCACCATTACCTTCAACAACTACCCAACACTTATGCAATCGGTGATCCGAGGCTACGGCATCGGCCTGGGTTGGCGCCATCTGGTGAGTGACTACGTCAACGAAGGCACGCTGATCAGACCGCTCGCGGAAAGCTATCTCACGGGCCGCAAACATCACCTGGTGATTCCGGACACTTCGAGCGGGCGCGAGGACGTCCAGATCTTCCGCGACTGGCTGATCGCCGAGGTCAAGGATTTGCAGCCCGTCGCGCCCGCGCCGCTCGACAACTCCGTAGGCGCCGCGCCACTGTTCGCTCATGAAGGCCCGGTCGCGCGTCAGGAGCCGCACTCGCCCGATAACATTTAGTCGCGCGCGTATAACTATTTGTTCGGTTGTTTTGTCGCTCCCGCGTGTCTAGCGTTTCTTGAATTGACAGGGCCACAACTCGCGGACGTGGTGCAAATCCGGGTGGGAGTGAGTGGATCAATGCGACAGCGACTATACTAGCTTTTCGAGCATGCTGCGCTGGCCGCGAGCAAGCAGCCAATTCTTCCGCCTTTGGAAAAATCAAGGCGGCGCTTGCGCCCATCGCGTTGGGCAGTATCCAGAAAGCGCTCGTAAGTCGGTTTTCTGGTCGAAAGGAGCTTTTGTGAGTCTGGCCGATATCTTAGATCCGTTCAAAAGCTGGCATCTGCCCTTCAGTCAGTGGGTCCAGGACGTCCTGACCTGGGTGGTCACCAATTATCGCCCTGTGTTCCAGACCCTGAAATGGCCTTTCGACAAGCTGCTCACGACCTTCAATCTCGCCCTTAACGGCATCCCGCCGCTCGTCACCCTCGTGTTCGTCGGCCTGATTGCCTGGCAGATCGCCGGCTGGCGCCTGGCGCTTCAGGTCGTGGGCTTGTTGGTGGTTGTCGGCCTCCTTGGCATCTGGGGTGAAACGATGACGACGCTGTCGCTCGTCTTCACGTCGGTGGTCTTCTGCATGATCGTCGGCATCCCGATCGGAGTGATTGCTGGCCGCAGTGAGCGGGCGGCCGCGATCTGCCGGCCGATCCTCGACACCATGCAGACGATCCCATCATTCGTCTATCTCGTGCCGGTCGTCATGCTGTTCGGCATTGGCAACGTGCCGGGCGTGATCGTGACGATCATTTTTGCGCTGCCGCCCGTCATCAGGCTGACCGCGTTGGGCATCCGGCAGGTCCCCGAAGAGGTCGTCGAGGCCATGCGCGCCTTCGGAGCCACCAACAACCAGCTTCTCTTCAAGGCTCAATTGCCGCTGGCGCTTCCGAGCATTCTCGCAGGCATCAATCAGACATTGATGATGTCGCTTTCGATGGTGGTCGTTGCCTCCATGATTGCCGTTGGCGGGCTTGGGCAGATGGTCCTGCGCGGGATTGGTCGCCTGGATGTCGGTCTGGCGGCCACCGGAGGTATCGGTATCGTGATTCTTGCCATTATTCTCGATCGCCTGACCCAGGCTGCGATGTCGCGACGCAGGCAGTTCGGCCACGTCGCCTGGTACAGGCGGGGGCCCGCATCGGTGTTTACCACGATGCTCAGGCCCTCCAGCGCCGCCGCCCCGGACGACTGGAAGATGGGCGGCGCTGAACTCCTTGCTCAAGACAAGGGGGGCGACTATGAGCGGCCCGCCTAGAATAGAAAGGCGTCGCCGCATTTCATACGGCGGCAAGGGATTCTTGCTCCTTGGCATTGCGCAAAGGTCCGTAAAATCCTTCTCGAACAATGGAACAACTGGGTAGCCGAGGCCAAACAATAGAAGGCCGCGCTGCGGCCGCATTCTCGTCCGGCTCTAAATTCGCCGGCCGGGCGAAACATCTCAATCTGGAGCTTACCTTTGAAAGCGCACTCCGTTGAATTCAAGGACGTCTGGAAGGTCTTCGGGACGGGCTCGAAGCTCGATCTCGCCAGCGTTCAGCGCACCGATCTTTCTAAGGCCACGCTCCTCGAGAAATATGGCTGCGTGGCGGCCGTCGCCGGCGTCTCCTTCAAGGTCGAGGCGGGCGAGATCTTCTGTGTGATGGGCCTTTCCGGCAGCGGCAAGTCCACGCTGGTCCGGCATGTCAACCGTCTGATCAAGCCCAGCGCCGGCCAGATCATCGTCGGCGGTGAAGACATCAATCTGAAATCCGAAAATGAGATGCGCGAACTCCGCGCCCGTACGATGGGCATGGTGTTCCAGAACGTCGCTCTGCTTCCCCACCGCACCGTTCGCGATAACGTGGCCCTCAGCCTGGAACTGCGAAAGGCAAGCGTACGACAACGCCGCGAGATCGCGGAGGAAAAGCTCGAGCTCGTCCAACTCGCCGGCTGGGGAGACCGTTACCCCGACCAGCTCTCCGGCGGCATGAAACAGAGGGTAGGTCTTGCCCGGGCGCTGGCCGCCGATCCCACCATCCTGTTGATGGACGAACCCTTCTCGGCGCTTGATCCGCTCATCCGGCGCGAATTGCAGGATCAGTTCAAGGCGCTGTCGACGAAGTTGGGAAAGACAACGCTGTTCATCACCCACGACCTCGATGAAGCGGTCCGGCTCGGACACCATATCGGCGTAATGAAGGACGGAAAGATGCTTCAAATCGGGTCGGCCGACGAGATCATCGGCAGTCCCAACGACCCCTATGTAGAAAAGTTCGTCCAGGGGAGCAGCCGGCTCAAGCTTCTCAAGGCCGAAACCGTGATGTTGCCGCTCGAGGCCTTCAAGGTTTCCGGGCAGGGCCAGCCGATGGCCGATGCTCCGCGGCTGAGGCTCGACACCCCGATCGAGGAATTGCTTGGCCTGTCCAATCAACACGGCAACGCACCGTTGGTGGTGGTCAACCAGAGCGGCGTCGATGTCGGCGTGATCACGGCGTCGTCAATCCTGCGAGGCGTGCATGAGCGCCTCTAGGGACATCATGGCGCTGCGTCGCCTCTGTCTTGCCCGGCTGGCTGGTTGAACGATGATGAATCGCGATCGCAAGACTGCAGTGGTCACCGGAGCTGCCGGCGGGATGGGGCAGGCGATCTGCGTCAAGTTCGTCGCCAACGATATTTCGTCGTCGCTGGCGACGCCAATGCGCGGGGCCTGCAGGACACGATCGCGACATTGAACCAGGCGCAGGAGAATGCGCTGGCGAGACCAGGGGACCTCAGAAGCAAGGCCTATTGCGAGGACTTGGTCGATATCGCGATCAATGCGTCTGGCCGCCTCGACGCCCTCGTCAACAATGCCGGCATCATCACGCGCGGAACGATCCTTGAGACAAGCGACGAGGATTGGGAGCGTACCTTCGGCATCAATCTGAAGGCGATCTTCTACACCTGCCGGCGGGCTATTGGCTTCATGAAGGAAAATGGTGGCGGTTCAATCGTCAACATCTCTTCGACCTGGGGCGTCTATCCCGGGCCCAGCCACGCGGCCTATTGCGCGAGCAAGGCTGCGGTGGCGACGTTCTCAAAATGCCTCGGGCGAGACCATGCCGCGGACGGCATCAGGGTCAACGCCGTCTGCCCTGGCGAGATCGATACGCCAATGCTTCGCTCCGGCTTTGTCCATCGCGGCTTCGATCCCGCTACGGCGGTGGCCGAGCTTAGCAAGTCGAATCCTCTCGGCCGGCTTGGCGAACCCGAAAACATCGCCGACGCGGTCTATTTCCTGAGCTCGGATGCCGCGCGCTTCATCGCCGGGACCACATTGGAGGTCGCTGGAGCCAAGGCCGTCTACTAGGCGCGGCCGCGAGGTGCTTAACGGCCGCAGGCGGTCTGAGATTCCACATGAGACGCCGGTGACAGTCGGCGCTCACCGAAGTCAGGCGATTTGTCTGCTACACGCTTTCCGGTCAGCGAGATCTTGTGTCGCCCGCACGCGGATAATGCAGGTAAGACGCACTCATAACTTCAGTTCATAAGTTACATTATTTTTTATTGGTGGTTAGCGCCATGGCAGAGCCATATATTGCTCATAAAATCAGGGATCACAAAAATGTCCGCGAGATCAGGCGGCCGAGGCGCTCGGCAAAAATTGCGTTCTGACAGAACGGTTACTTTCTTGCCGCCGCTTGAGCGCGGACTGCCTTACATGGATTTGTTGAGCCAAGAGGATTTGCTTCGGGTTCACGATATATCCATGCAAATACTGGAAGAAATAGGCATAGAATTTCGCGATGACGAGGCGGTCAAACTCTGGCGTGCGGCCGGTGCCAATGTCGTCGACCAGCGCGTCAGGATCGACAGAAACCAGCTGCTGGAGTTGGTCGCCAAAGCGCCCGAGAGCTTCACCGTCGTTGCCAGGAATCCGGCGAGGACCATCAGCCTGGGTGGCCGCAAGAGCATCTTCGTGCCGGCCTACGGATCGCCCAATGTGCTGGATCTGGAGGGCAGGAGGCGCAACTCGACGATCGAGGATTTCGCGAACTTCGCTAAGCTCGCCTACCAGGCGCCAGCAATTCATCTGACGGGCGGGGTGCTTTGCGAGCCGATGGACATAGCGGTCCCCAAGCGCCATCTGCACATGAACTACAGCCTGATACGCTATTCGGACAAGCCGTTCATGGGTGCGGTGACCTCACGCGAAAGGGCGGAGGACACGGTCGCCATGGCCAAGATCGTCTTCGGCGACGAGTTCGTCCAGGACAACACCGTCATCATCTCGCTTGCCAATTGCAACTCCCCGTTGGTCTGGGACGCAACCATGCTCGATGCGGTCAAGGTCTATTCCTCCAACAATCAGGCCATGATCTTCGCTCCCTTCGTGCTTGGCGGGGCCAGTACCGCGGCGAGCACCGTGGCAGCGGTCGCGCAGCTCAACGCCGAGGCGCTTGCCGGCATTGCCTTTGCGCAGCTGGTGCGTCCCGGCGCACCCTGCATCTACGGCCAGTGGCTGGCAACCGTCTCCATGAAGAGCGGCGCCCCGATGGCCGGCACGCCCGAGATCTGCCACATGAACCTTCTGGTCGGCCAATTGGCACGGCACTACAAGCTGCCATGGCGCTGCAGCGGCAGCAACACCAGCTCGAAGCTCGTCGATGCCCAGGCAGGCTATGAGGCGGCGCGCAATATGTATGGCGCGCTGATTGCCGGCGCGAATTTCGTGCTGTCGACGACCGGTTATCTCGAGGCGGCTCTGACCCAGAGCTACAGCAAGTTCATGCTCGACGCCGAGCAGATGGTCATGTTCTACAAGCTCGGTCAGGGTATCGTCGCGCGCGAGATCGACGAAGCGATGGACGCGATCCGGCAGAGCGAGCCAGGCTCCCACTATCTTGGGACCGAACATACGCTGAAGAATTTCGAGAATGCCTTTTTCGTTCCCGAATTGATGAACCACGACAGCTTCGAGCAGTGGTCCTTCAACGGCTCCAAGGATGCCAACACGAGAGGACTGGAGGCTGCTGTGCGGGCGCTGAAGGAATACGAGGCGCCGCCCATCGATGAAGCCGTCGACGAGGCTCTCCTGGACTTCATCAAGCGCAGGGAATCCGAAATCGGCGATGCCGTGCTCTAGCACGGCCGTTGGGGCGGCGACGAGGTGGTGATGGGGATCCGACTGTTCGGGCAGTGAGACTAGAGGGGAGGGCGCTAACTCCTCTGTAAAAAAAGGCAACCTCCTCGCGGGCGCCGTTTCGCCGGACCATCACGCGGGCCCGAGACGTAACCAGATCCGACGATCGCATGGACGAAATCCGATGAATGCTCCTGCCAACATCGCTGCTCTCAGATCACCGGTCACGCTCGACAATCCGGCCGAGGGCGGCCGAATGGAACTGCTGGTCCTGGTCCTGCCAGGGTTTTCGCATCTCGCGCTGCATGCGTTCCTCGAGCCGTTCCGAATTGCCAACACGGTATCGAGAATGGACCTTTTCCGCTGGCGGGTCGCAGGGCTCGATGCGGGAGCCGTTCGCGGCGCCAATGGGATTTCGATAGCAGTCGACACGACGATTGAGGAGCAGCAGGCCTGCTCGCAAAACCGCAAGCCGGATCACTTGGCAGTCGTTGCGGGCGAACCGGTGGAGCATCAGTTCACGCCACAGCTGAACAGCTTCTTGCGTGCGACCGCGCGTCACGGCGTTCCGGTGGCGGCGGTTGGGACAGCGACGTGGCTGCTCGCCCAGACGGGGCTTCTGACGGGTACGCGCTGCACGATCCATTGGTCGCGACTCGCTGCTTTCTCGGAGGTGTTCGCCCAGCCGCGGATCCGCGACACGCTGTTTGTCAGGGATGGCCAGTTCTCGACCTGCGCCGGCGAACTGGCGGCCTTTGATATGGCCGTCGACATGATTGCCAGCCATTCCGGCGCGTTCATCGCGCAGGAGGTGTGTCGCCACGCCGTCGTCGAAGGCCAACGGTCCGGGTCGAACCGCCAGACCGGGCCTTCAGGAATTGCCTTTGCAGGTGTCAGCGAAAAGTTGCTGATGGCAATGCGCATCATGGAGGAAAACATCGAAACGCCGCTCGGCATGGCCGAAGTCGCGCGACGCGCTGGCGTCTCCCGGCGCCAGCTGGAACGGTTGTTCTCCACGCAGGTCGGAATGCCGCCGGTACGCCAATATCTGCGTATTCGCGTGGATCATGCCAGGCGATTGATCGAAGGTACACGCCTGCCAATTATCGATGTCGCGATGGCCTGCGGATTCATTTCGCCATCGCATTTCGCCAAGTGCTTCAAGATCTTCAATGGTATCTCGCCGCAGAAATGTCGCTCGATGGTTCCGTCCTGGGTGGGACCCGGTCTCGGGTAGGCCGGTCTCGTCCCTAGATCTGGATGGCGGTTCTCGGCCTTCCCGACGCCACCGCGACCACATGCGCCTCGATGAACATGCGCTGGCCCTCGACGGTCGAGACCTTGAACTCGGTGGTGACGTCGATCTCGGCGCTGTCGGTGCCGGCATCTTTCGCGCGCTGGGCGGCGATCGCGCGCACGTCGGCTTCCGCCGCGGCGATCGCCTTCGCCTCGTCGGTGAAATCGCGCATCGTCTGGCCCGACGCCAGGCGGAAGAGGCCTTCCTGCGGCTGGCTGATGCGGGCCTCGGCCGAGACGCGCACCTGGCCGACCACGGCGCCGAGCGCGTTGGCGACGTCGGTGTCCTCCGGCACGATGCAGCCATTGCCGATCAGCGGCGGCAGGCCGGCATAGTGCAGCGGCGCCGAGGCGCCGAGGCCGATGACCGGACGGTCGAGCGCGACGGTGAAGCGGGCGATGCCGGGATGGGCGTCGACGGCGCGCTGCACCAGCGCATGCGCGACGGTCGCGGCGCCATCCAGCCCGTCCTCGGCGAAGGCGGTTTCGAGGATGTATTCGGCCGACCAGCGGGTCAGCGTCACGAGCACGCGCTCGGCGAGGATTTCGGGCGTCGCGGCGATCGCCTGGCCGCGGCCGTCGCGACGGCGGGCGAACAGCTCGGCGCCGAGGCGGGCGGTGGCCGCATCCCAGTTCGATTGCTTGCCGACCACATGGGCGGCGTCGGACGGCGTGAAGCCGCAGATGTGCACGAGGCCGCGCGACACCAGCCGGTTCAGCGTGGCGTTCTGGGCGTTGGACGAGAGCAGTCGGTCCAGCGCCAGCGGCACGGCGCCGATCGCCTCGTAGAGCTTACCTTCCGGCGCGGTGAGGCCGGCGGCGAGGCGATCCGGCACACCGGTGCGCACGGCGAAGCGCCCGTCCATGCGGCCGGGATTCGGCGCGCGCAGCTGGCGTTCCAGCTCGGCGGTGACCGCCTCTCCATGCGTCATGCCGGCCAGCGCCAGCGGCACCAGGCGGCGGGGGCCGAGCAAGATTTTCGGGTCGAGCGCGCCGTCCTCCAGCGCCACTTCGGAATCGCCGCCAAGGCCGAAGGTGCGCATGGCGACCGCTTCGACCATG
Source organism: Mesorhizobium sp. Arg314 (assembly GCF_053714275.1). NCBI lineage: Bacteria > Pseudomonadati > Pseudomonadota > Alphaproteobacteria > Hyphomicrobiales > Phyllobacteriaceae > Mesorhizobium > Mesorhizobium sp. Arg314. The sequence goes on from NZ_JBSKBP010000028.1 coordinate 52,673, forward strand.
GTGCGGAAACCGCCGACCGTGGCGCCTTCCGGATCGAGCCGCGGCCGGCCGCCATCCAGCACGGCGACGTCCGTGGTGGTGCCGCCGATGTCCGACACCATGGCGTCGTCCAGCCCGGTCATGTGGCGGGCGCCGACAAGGCTTGCGGCGGGGCCGGACAGGATCGTCTCGATCGGCCGCTGGCGGGCGAAGGCCGCCGAGACCAGCGCGCCGTCGCCGCGCACCACCATCAGGGGCGCGGCGATGCCGCGCTTGGCGAGGAAGCCTTCGGTCGCCGCGACCAGCCGGTCGATCATCGAGATCAGCCTGGCGTTGAGCAAAGCGGTGAGCGCGCGGCGCGGGCCGCCGAGCTTGGCCGAAAGCTCATGGCTGGCGGTCACCGGCAGGCCGGTCTTTTCGCGGATCAGGTCGCGGGCCGCCAGCTCATGCGCCGGATTGCGCGTGGCGAAATAGGCGCAGACGGCGAAACCCGACACCGAACGCCCAAGCTCCGGCAGCGCCGCCTCGAGGCCGGAAAGATCGAGCTTTGCCGCATTGCCATGCACGTCATGGCCGCCGGGGCAGAACACCACCGGATCGGTGCCCAAGGCCGTCTTCAGCCCGTCGCGGGCGAGGTCGGCCTCGGAAAAGCCGATCATGACCAGCGCCACGCGCCCGCCCTGGCCCTCAACCAGCGCGTTGGTGGCCAAGGTCGTCGACATCGAGACCAGTTTTATGGCCGCCGGGTTGGTAGAGGATTTCTCCAGCACCGCGTCGACCGCGCCGGAAATGCCGACGGCGAGGTCGTGGCGCGTGGTCAGCGACTTGGCCTTGGCCAGCACCTTGCCTTTGTTTGATCCGTCTTGGGGCCCGCCCTCCTCCGACCACAGCACCGCATCGGTGTAGGTGCCGCCGGTGTCGATGCCGAGGAAAAGAGGTTTTGGCTTGGCGGTCATTTAGGATGGGTCGGTTGGGTCGCCTCGGCCGGGTGAGAGCGACCCGGCCGCATCGTAAAGTCGATCGTCAGGTTGGGGGCGCAGCGAACCCCTATCCGCCGAGGAAGTCAGTACACCTATGCCCGCGACGCCGTCAGCTTCGACCTGAATTCCTCGTCCAGTATGGCGGGGAGGGAAATCTTCTTGGTTCTCGCGCCATCGACGGAGACCATCTCGCCGCTGACGAAGCTCGATTCCTCGCTGACCAGCCAGAGCACGGCATTGGCGATTTCCCTTGGGGCGCCAATCCTGCCCACCGGGTGGAGATAGCCGAGCTCGCGCTCGATCAGGCCGCGGTCAGGATGCATCTCGACATAGGCACGGTTGAGGTCGGTGTCGATCCAGCCGGGACAGACGGTGTTGCATCGTATGCCGTCCGGTCCGAGGTCGACCGATAGCCCGAGCGTCAAGCCATGCACGCCCGCCTTGGTGGCGGCGTAGGCGGTATGCCAGGGGTTGACCATGTAGCCCTCGACGGAGCCGATATTGACGATCGCCGCCGAGCCGATACGCCGCATCTCGGGGACGACGTATTTGGTCATGAGGAATGGGCCGCGAAGATTGACGGCCATCAGCCTGTCCCAATCCTCGGCGGTCTGGTCGTCGATCGACTTGTGCATGACCAGGCCGGCATTGTTGATGAGGATGTCGATCCTGCCGAAGCGCTCCAGCACCTGGTCGACGAATGCGCGAATTGACGCCTCGTCGGTAACGTCGAGAACAAGGAACGAAAGCTTTCCGGCCTTGCCGGCATCAGCGCGTCCCTGAACCAGATCGCCCACGGCAACCATGGCGCCTTCGTCCGCCAGCCTCTCGGCGATCGCACGCCCGATGCCCTGATTGCCGCCGGTGACGATGGCAACCTTGCCTTCCAACCGATTACCCAAGAATTCCTCCCTTATCCAGCCGTGAAGCCGCCGTCGATCGGCACTGCAACCCCGGTGATGTGCCTTGCTTCCTCGCTTGCCAGAAACAGGGTCAGGCTCGCAATTTCCTGCGGGGTCGCGACGCGGCCCTGTGGGCTGGAATCAATGTTCCGTTGCAACACCTCGGCCGAGGTGACAAGCGTGCGATGTGCCGACACCAGCATGGGTGTGTCTACCGCGCCCGGACAGACGGCATTGATACTGATCTGCTCCTTGGCGTGATCGAGCGCCATGGCCTGCGTCAGGGATACGACTGCGCCCTTCGAGGCGCAATAGGCCACGAGCCCGGGACACCCGACCAGGCCAACGTTGGAGGATATGTTGACGATGCTGCCGCCGCCGGACGTCCTCATGGTTTTCACTGCGGCCCGGCTGAAATAGAACACACTGTTGAGGTTGGCCTCGAAAGTCTCGCGCCACTCCTCGTCCGATGTGTCGATGGCGTTTCCACGGCGGATAATGCCCGCGCCGTTGACTAGCACGCTGACTTTTCCGAACCTTGTCACGGTGGACTGAACAACTTGGTCGGCGAAGCCCGAATCGGCCACATCGCCGAGCATCAATTCGGCCTGGCCGCCGTGCTGTCTGATCGAGTCCAGCACCTTCTGGCCACGCTTGAGATCGCGGCCGACCAGCATCAGCGACGCACCGGTCGCGGCGAAGGCTTCCGCGACCGCTTGCCCAATTCCCGATGTGGCGCCAGTGACGATTACCACCTTGTTCGAATGTGTCATCAACATGCCTGTCAGGTGATGGGCAGCCCGATGTTTCGCCTGGCCCGATTTCCGTTGAATCCGCATAGCGCTTGTGCCTTCCCTTTCGCAAGCAACCAAAAAATCATGCGGCGGACAAGCTGAAGTTATCGCCGCGCTACAGCAGGTTCGAGCGTCGCAATGCATCGGGGGGGGGCCCCGCAATTTGTTCATCCCCGAGGTAGGCGAGAAGTAACGAACTGTACGATATGGTCACGAGGCCTGGCCGCTCTACCATGACCCTGAATTATGCAGCCAGCATTAATACTCATTTGAGGACGAGCACGCGCTCGCCTATAGATTGGTTTCCGGTCGATGGTCCGTCAACGTAGTCTCCCGTTGCGGAGAACGCGATTAAAAGGCCGCAACTAGAGGGACGAAGTCGAATGAGCGAAGACAGGCTCCTGTCGTCAACTCCCGACGGCTTTGTCCTCAATGATAGCTGGAGCGACCTGCGCCAGTTTAGGCCCATGCCGGACATAGACTTCAAACGGCTTGATCACTATCGCAAGGGACGGCTGCGAGCCGCGATGCGCCAGGCAGACGTCGCTATGTGCGTCCTTGTCAGTCCAATCACCATTCGTTATGCCGTGGACTACAGTTCCTATCCGTTGTTTCAGTCCCATATCCCCGTCACGTACCTCTTCCTGCCGCTCGATGGGCCGATCACTCTTCACCAGGGCACGGCTGGCCACCGATCATCCGCCGACCGGGCGAGGGCAGGCCGGCCGATTTCGTTTTTTGAAGGCGGCAACGAATTGGCGGAGGGCGCGAGGCTGCTTGCCGATGACATCGTCGGGTTCCTGAGCGAGATCGGCACGACCAACCACAAAATCGCTGTGGAGTACGTCAACCCGAGCCTGACACAGGCCCTTCTGCAGCGCGGATTGGCGGTCATCGACGCCGTCGACATCGTCGAAGGCGCCCGGGTCATCAAGTCGGAAGACGAAATCGCGTGCATGCGATGGGCATGCGCCGTCGCCGAGCACGGTATCGCCCGCATGCAGGAAGCCATGGCGCCAGGCGTCACCGAAGCCCAACTATGGGGCATTCTCAACTATACCAATCTGGCCAATCACGGCGGCTGGCACGAAGGGCGCATGCTGGCCTCCGGGCCACGGATCAATCCCTGGCTTCAGGAAGCCACCCAACGCGTCATCGAACCGGGCGATCTGGTTGGATTCGACACCGACATGGTGGGCCCGTTCGGATATTTCTGTGACATCTCGCGGACCTTTTACTGCGGGAAGGACCGTCCGACGCCCCGGCAGCGCCAGCTCTATCGTTACGCCTATGATGAGTTGCAGACCAACATGAAGTTGATACGTCCCGGCCTCAGCATGCGGGCCCTGCAGGAATCGGCCTGGCCCGTGCCGGAGGAGTTCCGTGCGCAGGCCTACAGCTGCCTGATCCACGGGGTGGGGATGTGCGACGAGTATCCGCAGGTCAAGCCTTCGTTCCGTGGCCCGGTGGCCTATGACGCGACGCTTGAGGCCGGGATGGTGATTTGCGTTGAAAGCTATATCGGGGCAGTCGGCGAGCGCGACGGCGTGAAGCTCGAGGAGCAGCTGCTCGTCACTTCCGACGGCTCCGAACTCATGTCGAATTATCCCTTTGACGAACGTCTCCTGGACTAGGAACATGCTCCCAAAGGGACGAAGCCTTCGGAGGCCGGCAGATGCCCGAATTGGAAGAACAGAAACTCCCGGGTCGCGAAATCCTGATAGCAGACGACGACAGCACCGTCGCCTCCTGCCTGAAGCAGGCGCTCGGCGCTGAAGGCGCGAAAATTGTCTGTCCGTGGGATTCGATCGAGGATCTTCTCGATATGGTGATGTCCTCGCGGCCAATAGACGGCGCCGTACTCAGCCTGAGCCTGCACGGGGAGGAGACATTCGTCGCCGCCGAAAACCTTGCCCGTCGTCATATCCCGTTCGTGTTTTTGAAAGGCAGCAACGCGCCGGAAGTGCCTGATCATTTCGAGGGCGCCACCGTGCTGGAGAAGTCCTGCGATGCCGCCGACATCGTCCAGCATATGAAAACGATCATAGTGACGATCGCGGGCCTAGCGGCCCTCGCGGATAACGACGTGCAGACTTGCCTTCTTGCGGCAGCAATGGGTCTTGCAGGCTGCTCAGCGGTCATGACCCCTGGTTATCGAGCAGCCGATTAATACTCATTTGAAGTGCGCGGCCGCTCGGCGTTATCTCAAGCCAATACCTTTTGAAGCAATCGAAGGCTCTTCGGGCCGGAAGCGGGCGACGGCGAGACTGCCAGGCCGGTTCCGAACCGGTTGCGGCGAGGTGGTGACGGGACGTTCTCTTGGACCGCGTGAACGGGCTGGACAGGGCAGGATGGAAATAAGGCGCATTCGGGTTTTCAACAAGAGCCCGCCTGTTCCCGGAAGCAAGGTCACCATCGGACAGGCGACGCTTTCCGCGCTCGATTCCACCATCGTACAGGTGATCTCGTCCACTGGCGTGGTCGGCTGGGGCGAGACATGCCCCATCGGTCCGACCTACGCGCCAAGCCACACGCTTGGAGCCCGCGCCGCGATCATGGAGATGGGCCCAGGCCTGATCGGAGCGCCGCTCAGCCCCGTTCTTCTTCACCGCAGGATGAACGTGCTGCTCAACGGGCATTCTTATGCGAAGGCGGCCTTTGACATTGCAGCACACGATCTGATCGGCAGGCAGACGGGAATGCGTGTGGCCGACCTTTTGGGAGGTGCTGCGACCGAGCGTGTCCCCTTCTGCTTCTTCATCGGCGTGGGCAATGCCGACGAAGTCGTCCGATCCGTCAGGGAGGCGCAGGCAGGCGGATACGTACGCATTCAGACAAAGATCGGCGGACGTCCAGTCGACGAGGATATCGAGGTGATCCGCAAGGTCGCGGAGATCTTGAAAAAGGGCATGCGCTGGGCCGTCGACGGCAACAGAAGCCTGACCATGCGCGACACGATCCTGCTCAGCCAGCAATGCAGGGACGTACCGTTCGTTCTCGAGCAGCCCTGCAACACGCTGGAGGAAATCGCCGCCGTCCGTCCGGCGGTGCAGCATCCGATCTATATCGACGAAAGCGGCGCCGACCTCAGTACGGTTGTCCAGGCGGCCGGCAAGGGTCTTTGCGATGGCTTCGGGATGAAGGTGACGCGGATCGGCGGGTTGAAGCCGATGGCGACGTTCCGGGATATCTGCGAAGCTCGTTCGCTGCCCCATACCAGTGATGACAGCTGGGGAGGCGATATCACCGGCGCGGCTTGCGTTCATCTTGGAGCCACGGTGAGGCCAAATTTGTTTGCAGCTGGGTCAACAAGATCTCTGACGAAAGTCACTACGACCCTGACAATCCAATTCGCGTGACGGATGGCCACGTTCTCCTCCCGACGGGCCCCGGCCTGGGGCTGGAGGTCGATGCGGCCATGTTCGGTGCACCCATCGCAGAGTTCTAAGCGCGGCAAGCCGCGCCAGCATTGACGATCCAACCGGCATAATGACGAAGGAGTATGACATGCCCGTTATTCACATCGAGACCTTCAAGGCGGATGACGACAAGAAGGAGAATCTGGCCGCTGAAATCACGAAGCTGTTCTGCGACAAGATGAATCTGAGACCGGAGCAGATCCACGTTGTTTTCGATGAGTATGAGCCGAGCAACTGGGCGACCGGCGGCAAGCTCTGGTCCAGGATGTGAAGCTCCGCCGCGCCACAATCATTTTAAGGAACGCCTCATTCGGCCGTCGCAGTTGAAGGAGGTTGTGGACCTGGCGCCACTGAGCGCGCTTCATGCCGTGACAACCCGCCGGTGGCGCGGCGATATCGAGATGACGCAGTGTCTCGCGCGGCAGGTCCGCGGCTACAAGCCGGTCGCTCCGCTTCGCCTGGTAGACACGCGAAAGGGCAAGATGTCACCACCCTTGGCAAGCCAGTCATGAATTGGGATTCCGTTATCGGTTGCCTGGCGGCGCTATGTTCCGTGACGTCATATACGCCGCAAGCCTGGAAGATCATCAAGACACGGGACACCGGCAGCATATCGGCACCGATGTACGCCATCAACGTCGTCGGGTTTGCGCTGTGGCTCACCTTCGGGATCCTCAAGAACGAATGGTCCCTCATCATCACCAACGTGCTGATCCTGGCGCTTTCGGCCTTCATACTTCTCATGACGCTTCTTCCCCGCGCCAAGAAAGAGGCCGTGGCGGATGCGCTCGACCTCACTGCATTCGATGCTTCGCCTTCGGCCGGCCGACCTGACGCGTCCGATCCGGACGATCCGAAATGACACGTCCTTGACATCAAAGCGCCTTTCGACGCGCCATGAGAGAGGAACGCCAGCTGGCATTCGAGATCAGGGCGGATTGGAGCTCGCTGCGGCTCCCGCCGCTATTCGCGCCCGGCCCGCCACTCACGCATTGCAAGGTTGAAGCGGGCACCCACTTCGACGAGCGGCTTTGGCGGCAGTTTTTTCGGCTTGTCGAACGCGCGGAATATGTCTCCGAGCGGGGACCGGTGACCGACGACGAGCTCCGCAGTTGCGATGCCCGCGGCCGTGGCCTTGGTCCCTCCGATGCCGTTGCAGGCGCAGGCGCAGAAGATGCGCTCCTCCAGTTCGCCGAATAGCGGCACCGTGTTCCTGGTAAGCGCCATGGCGCCCGCCCAGCGGAACTGGAATTTCAGGTGCCGATGGTCAGGAAATCGGTCGGCGAACTTGCGGTCGTGAAGCTTGCTCGCGCCCTTCATCGAGCCCGCGCTTACTTCGATGCTTGGAATATAGCTGTAGCGCGAGCGGATGAGGATCCTGTCACCCTCAGCCCCGTTGATGCGTCTGACCGTCGTCCCCATGGGGGCGGCCGGCGTTGCTCCCCATTTCCTCAGCCCGCTAAGCGCCGAGGGGGCAAAGGACTCCGTCAAGGATGCGTAAGTGAAGACGTGGAGGAGCTCACCGCTTCCGAAGCCGAAGCTTTCAGCATGCCCGTTCGTCGCCAGGATCACCTTGTCGGCTCTTATCTCGCCCTTGGGCGTCTTGACCTTGCACCCGCCCGGCGAGGTTTCGATGGAGAGCGCCGGTGTCCGTTCGAACAGCTTGACGGAGGACCCCTCGAAGAACTTCGCAATGCCCCGCACCAGCGCAACCGGCTGGATCATGGCAGCCCCTGGTGTGAAGAGGCCCGCCTTGAAGGAACGCGTGCCCGTGACCTCGGCTGTCTGGGCCGCGTCAAGCAACTTATGGGCTTCGCCTAATGCCTTCAGCTTGGATGAATATGTCGTCAGATGCTCCTTGCCGGCGTCGGTCATGGCTACGCTGTACTTGCCGCTCGGATCGAAGACGTCTCTGTCCCAGCCATTGGTATGTGCCAGCCGCGCATAGAGCTGGATGGCACTGCGCGCCACCGTGATCTCGTTGCGGCTCTTGGTGGCGGCGTCGACCCCGAAATTGCCCGACGATATGTCGTGCGGCAGGTCTATGAGGAAACCGGAGTTGCGGCCGCTGGCCCCATTGCCCACGACATCGGCGTCGATGACCGCCACGGAAAGGGCAGGGTCGAGCTCGATCAGCCGCGTGGCCGCGGCCAATCCAGCGAAGCCGGCGCCGATCACGACCACATCGGTCGTGATGGCGCGATCGAGCTCCGGCGTCGGGATCCTTGGCGCTAGCAGTGCCGCCCAGCCTGGTTCCACACCATGCGCCGGCAGCCGGCGGGCGCGAAAGGTCTTGCCCATGCTCACGCGGCTTCCCGCTCAGCCAGGCCGCGCAGGACCTGCCGCAGTGCCGCGATACGCTCCGACGACAACGAGCCGAACGGCTTGCGTGCCGCCCCGCAGCCATAGCCGGTGATCTCCGCTGCCGCATACACGTGCTGGACGTAGTCGCCTTCCCAAAGCAGGGACATCAGCGGCTCGAGCTGGCGCCAGATCGACTGGACGTCGTCCCACCGTTTTTCCCTGGCAGCCTTAGTGATCGCAACGCAGGTCCGCGGCGCAATGTTGGCGCCGCCCCAGATCAGGCCCGAGCAACCGGCAAACAGGGAAAAGGGAACGAGCGGATCGGCCCCGTTGATGACACCGAGCCCGGTGCCGATCAGGCGGACCTGCGAGATCAGGTCGCCGCTGCTGTCTTTCACGGCGCGGAACTCGGGCAATTCGCAGAGCTTGCGCAGCAAGCCAGGGGTGATGCGTACGCCGACGGCCTGGGGCACGTTGTATCCGATGATTGGCAGCCCGACCTTGGCTACCTCGGCATAGAAGTTGAAGATGCTCTCGTCGTCCGACGGGCCTTCGAAGAAGGGCGGCAGCACCATCACGCCATCGGCGCCGGCATCCTTGGCGGCCTTTGTTCTTGTCACGACATCGGCCGTCAGCAGCGCCGAAGTCTGGGCAATCACCTTGGCTCGTCCGGCAACCAGTCGCGCGCCGCGCTCGACGACGGATCTCGATTCCTCAGGCGTCAGATAGACATGCATGCCCGTGCCGGAACTGAACACGAAACCATCGACGCCTGCGGCCAGATAGCGCTCGATCAGGTTCTCGAAACGCCCGAAATCGACCTGTCCGCTTGCGTCGAACGGCGTCGTGATTGCCAGGTTGAGACCAGGAAATGCAAATGCCGACATATCAAATCCCTTCTTCGGAGCTGCTCAGGTCGACCCAAAGGGTCTTGGTCTGGCAATATTGATCGTGCGCGTGGATGGACTTGTCGCGGCCACCGAAGCCCGATTGCTTGTAGCCGCCGAACGGCGTGGCGGCGTCGCCCTCACCGTAGCAGTTGACCGTGACCGTGCCTGCCCTTATCGCGCGGGCGGCCCGAAGCGCCTTCGTGCCGTCGCCGGCGAAGACCGAGGCCGCAAGGCCATATTCGGTCTGATTGGCCAGCGAGACAGCTTCCGCGAGCGAATCGACCGGAATGACCGAGAGGATCGGACCGAAGATCTCTTCGCGGATTTGCTTACCCTCATGGCGGGAAAATTCGATGATCGTCGGTTCGATCGTCGTGCCGCCGACGACCTTCCCGCCCACCACGACCTTGCCATCGTTTTTCAGGTAGCTGCTCACCTTGTCGAAATGAACGGTTGAAACCAGCGGGCCGATGCGGGTCTCAGGGGCAAGCGGATCGCCCACGGTCCAGGTCTTTGCGACCTCCGCCAGCTTCTCAAGCAGCTGGTCCTTCACCGCTCTGTGCACGAACAGGCGAGAGATGGCCGAGCAGTTCTGGCCGACGTTCCAGAACGCGCCGTTGCAGATGTGGGCCGCCACGGCATCGAGGTTGCGAACATCGTCCATGACGATGCAGGGATTCTTGCCGCCCATCTCGAGGACGACTTCCTTGAGATTGCTCTCCGAGGAGTATTTGAGGAAGCGGCGGCCGGTCTCGGTAGAGCCGGTGAAGGAAATCGCGTCGATATCGGCATGGCGGCCGATCGGTTCGCCGACATCTGGACCATCGCCGGTCACCACGTTGAAGACGCCGGCAGGGATCCCTGCTTCCAACGCAAGCTCGGCGACCCGCAATGTGGTTAGCGATGTCTCTTCAGCAGGCTTGACCACGACGGTGCAGCCCGCTGCAAGCGCGGGGCCGATCTTCCAGGCGAGCATGAGAAGCGGGAAATTCCAGGGAAGAACGATGCCCACGACGCCGATCGGCTCGCGCACGATGAGGCCTAATGAAGAATCGTTTGCCGGCGAGACCTGGTCGTAGATCTTGTCGATGGCCTCGGCATGCCATCTGAGGCTGTTGACCGCCTCTGGCACGTCGATGTTGATGCAATCCGTGATCGTCTTGCCGCTGTCGATGCTCTCCATCAGCGCCAGCTCGAGCGCATTTTCCTCGATCACGGAGGCGAGCCTCAGAAGCACCTGCTTGCGGTTGGCCGGCGTCAGCTTCGACCAGCGCCCGTCCTCGAAGGCCTGCCTTGCGGCGGCAACAGCGCTGTCGACATCGGCGGCCGAGCCCGCGGGGATTTCTGCCAGGACCTTGCCTGTCGCCGGGTTGACGGTGGGATATGTCTTGCCGGAATGCGCCGCGACCGGCTTTCCGTTGACGATCATGCTGGTCGGCAACCTGATGGATTGTGCCTGCGCCTTGTAATCGACTGTGCCGTGCATTCCTCTTCTCCTCTGGTATCACTGGTGACCAACACGACAAGACTATCGGCGAGCATTCTCGATGCGGCCGGTCGAGACCTCGTCTGAAGACCGAAAGGTCAGCCCACCGCGACGTCGCTCGATCGATAGACGCTTTCCATAGCCGCCGCACCGGGCCACCGGATGCGGATACCTGCCTGCTCGGCCAGCCGTTCTCCTTGTGCCGACGCGACGGAGCAAAGCCCGCTCGAGCCATCGCAACGTCGGGCTAGCTATAGGCAGCAGGTGCCCGTACTTCAAATGAGTATTAATGGGGGTCGAGATAACCAGGAGTCATAGACTTTCGATCCTCCCAGCCTGGTCCATTGCGCTGGGGTGTGACTTTGGCCAGGCAAGCGCCAGCCGGTCGTGGCGCGCTCTCGCTGGGAGCGCGCGGTGACAAGTAAGCCAGGCAGGCAGGTCGTTGCCGAAATCTCTCTGTGACGGACCGCCGAAATGTGCGCAGTTTGCGTTTTGCGACGCAGGCTTTCAGCGAACTCTCGGCGCGCAATCCGGGAATTCCTCTGCTGCAAGGCGGCCCGGCCAACCAGACGTCGTCAGAAGGCCAGCTCCGGGGCAGGGGGCAGGCTCGGTCGCGAACTCCGCTGCACTGGCGCGCCTGAGAGGCAATGATTGGTCTCGGCGTCGAGCTATACTGCGGTCCAGGTCAGGCCCTCGCGTTTACTATCATGACCTGTCGTTATGGTGCCACGCACAAAAACTGATTTGCGCTCGCCAATGTTATCGATGAGCATGAATGCCAGCACTTCAAGTGCAGTCTGTCCCCAGGCTCGCTACCGGCGAGGGCAACCATCTTGGGACGCAGGCCAAGATTCCGACGGAGATTGTCCAGTCGGAGGAAAAACAAAGCTGATGAGACCCGAGCATCGTGCCCGAAGGTCGAGGGAGAACAAGGATGAAATTCAAGATTGCTGTTGCAACGCTCGCTATTGTAGCCGGCGCCACGCTGTCGGCTCGCGCCGAACAAGTCAAATATGGCTGGATCGGCGGCGTCAATGAAGAGCTTTTCCAGGGCTATCTCGTAAGAGACGGCCTGCGCGAGCTGGGCTTCGACGTCGAGGAGCAGCCCGAACAGGTCCAGGTTACGCTGGCCTATACCGCTGTCGCCTCCGGCGACCTGCAGTTCTACCCGGCGTTCTGGACGCCGCTCCACGATGCCTTCTGGAAAGGCGCCGGCGGGGCCGACAAGCTTACGCCAGTCGGCACGCTCGTCCATGGCGACATCCAGGGATACCTGATCGACAAGAAGACCGCCGATGCGACCGGGATCAAATATCTCGAGGACTTGAAGGACCCGGAAAAGGCAAAACTGTTCGACATCGACGGCAACGGAAAAGCCGATCTCTTCGGCTGTGACCCGGGTTGGGGTTGCGAGCGCATGATCGAGCATCAGCTCGACGCTTATGGGCTGCGCGACACCGTCGAGCACAAGCAAGGCGGCTATTTCGCTATCATGGCGGACGCGATCGAACGCATCAAGGAAGGCAAGCCGACGCTCTACTACACGTGGATCCCCGGCTGGATCGCCGGTGTGCTGATCCCTGGTAAGGATGTGACCTGGCTGAACGTCAAGTCGACCAAGCTTCCAGATGGCCAGACCGGCAGCACGGAAATCGAAGGCCTCGGCAATCTCGGCTGGCCGGTCAACGATACGAAGGTCATGGCAAACTCCGAATGGCTGAAGGCCAATCCATCGGCAAAGAAGTTCCTGGAAGAACTTGCCATTCCGGTGGAGGACGTTACCGCCGAGAACAAGCTGATCTATCAGGGAGAGAAAAACCCCGATCAGATCGCCAAGCATGCCACCGACTGGATCGCTGCCCACAAGACCCAATGGGACAAGTGGATCGCCGACGCCAAGGCCGCGAAGTAATGCGATGACTGTAGGGCCGGCTCCGCCGGCCCTACACCCCTGCGAACTATTTCCGTAGCTCGAGCGCAAGACCGGCGCCATGGCATGGCGCTATCATCCAACAAGGATGGCGGGCACCGGAACCGCCAATACTGCCGAGCCGATCAGCTCGAACCCCGCGACGCTTCTTCAGGTCGGATCGGCTGTGAGGCGAAAGACCCGCAATGATAGGAGACGAATTGGAATGAACTACCTGGATCGATTTTCCCTGGCGGGCAAGCGCGCCATCGTCACCGGCGGCGCCCGCGGTATCGGTCTGGAAATCTGTCGGGCACTTGGACAGGCAGGCGCAGCCATTGTTCTTGCCGATCTGGATGAAGCCGCCGCGCGTTCCGCTGCCGAAAACCTGAAGGGCGAAGGCCTGGAGGTCGTCCATCGGACGATCGACGTGACGAGGTCAGCCGATGTCACTTCGCTGGCCGACGAGCTCAACGCTGAGCGTCCCGTCGACATCCTGGTCAACAATGCCGGGATAGGTCCCAAGGCTGAGGCGCTCGACACCCTGGACGAGGTGTGGTCGAAGACAATGAACGTCAACGCCGACGCGCCCTTCTGGTGTTCGCGCGCTTTCGGCCGCCACATGACCGCCCGGGGCGCCGGCAACATCGTCAACATCGGCTCCATGTGCGGCCTGATCGTGACCCAGCCGCAAAACAACACCTGCTATATCGCGAGCAAGGGCGCGCTTCACATGATGACCAAGTCCCTGGCCTGCGCCTGGGCCAAATTCAACGTGCGCGTCAACGCCGTTGCGCCCGGCTACATAGCCACGGATATGCTCGATCGCTTCAAGACCGACAATGCCGTATGGCATGACCGCTGGATTCAACAGACCCCACTAGGTCGCATGGGAACACCCGAGGAAATCGCTTCTGCTGTGCTTTATCTTGCCAGCGACGCTGCCAGCTTTTGCACGGGCACGATCCTGTCGGCCGATGGTGGATATACCGCGTTGTAGTCCACTGGCTGACTCGGGTCCCGACGGTCATCCGTTGGCCAAGTCAGCAAGACAGGCTTGTGTGTTCTCTACGATCGGATGTCACAGCATAAGCTATGACAAAAAGAAGTCTCGCGCGGAGGTAATCGATGTCGAACATTCTGCCACCCCAGCTGGCGCGGAAGATGTATTCCGATATGTTTAGGATCCGGCAGTTCGACACCAAGGTGGTGGAACTTGTCGACGATGACCTCATTCCGGGCAGCTGCCACGAATATTGTGGCCAAGAGGCCGTCGCGGTCGGTGTCTGCAGTGCATTGACCGAAAAGGACATCCTAACGAGTACCCACAGGGGGCATGGCCACACGCTGGCGAAGGGAGGCGACGTCGGAAAGATGTTCGCGGAGCTTTTCGGCAAGTCCACCGGCTACAACAGGGGCCGAGGTGGCTCCATGCATATTGCCGATGTCGCCCTGGGTATTTACGGCGCGAATGGAATTGTCGGCGCCGGAGCTCCAATCGCCTGCGGCGCGGCTCACAAGTTCAAGGCGGCCGGCGAGCCGCATGTCGCGGTGTCGTTCTTCGGCGACGGAGCGATAAATCAGGGCGTCGTCCACGAAGCGATGAACCTGGCGGCCATCTGGCGCCTGCCGGTCATCTTTGTCTGCGAGAACAACCTCTACGCAATGACCACGCCGCTTCGCGATGTGACCATCCTGGAACTTTATGAGCGCGCGCAATCCTATGGGATGGCGAGCACGAAAGTCGACGGCATGGACGTAGGCGCGGTGTTCGAAGCGAGCCTTTCTGCTGTCGAGCGCGCCAGGTCCGGTAAGGGACCGAGCTTCCTTCAATGCGATACCTACAGGTATTTTGGCCACTACTCCGGCGAACGTCACATGAAAACGAATTACAGGACCCAAGAGGAAATCGATGAGTGGAAAAAACGGGACCCGCTGGATATTTGGGCCGAACGTCTGATCGCAGCTTCAATCTGCTCCTCGCAGGACATCGAGCACATGAGAAAAGAGATTGATGATCAGATTGCAGAAGCGGTCGAATACGCGCGCCAATGCCCAACGCCATCCCCGCAGGACGCGCTCGAATACATGTATGCGGTGAACTACCCCTACACCCCGGCCACGGGAGCAGAGCAGTGAGACAGCTTCGTTTCCTTCAGGCCATGAACGAGGCCTACCGGCAGGTCATGGCCGAAGACGCCTCCGTCATGATCCTCGGCGAGGACATCAGGGGCGGCATTCGAGGCGAAACCAAAGGCGTGCATGCCGCCTATGGCGACGACCGTGTCCTGGATACCCCGATCTCGGAAGCAGCCTTCACTGGCTTCGCCACCGGCGCGGCGCTGGCGGGCTTGCGCCCGATCGTCCAGTTCCAGGTGCCGTCACTGATCTATGTAGCCTTCGATCAACTGGTCAACCAGGCGGCAAAGATGCGGCTGATGCTGGGCGGCCAGGCGGACCTACCGATTACGTACACCATCATGGTTTCTGGCACGAGGGGCGGCAATGCCGGCCAACACTCCGACAACCCTTATCCATATCTGGTCCACGCTGGCTTCAAAGTTGTGTGCCCGTCAACAGCTTACGATGCCAAGGGGCTGATGATCCAGGCAATCCGCGAGCAGGATCCAGTCGTCTTCATCGCGTCCGCGATGTCTCTGCCTCAAAAAGGCGAAGTACCGGAGGAGATCTATACGGTGCCGCTGGGCAAGGGGCGGGTCAGGCGGCCCGGAACGGACGTGACGGTTGTCGCTGTGGGACATCTCGTCCCCGAGGCGCTCGCGGTGGCGGAGTCATTGTCCGAAAAGCAGGGCATCAGCGTGGAAGTCTGGGACCCCCGCACGCTACTGCCCTTTGATCGCGACGGGCTGCTTGAGAGCGTGCGCAAGACCGGGCGCGTCGTCATCTATGACGACACGAACCGCAGCTGCGGCTACGCCTCCGAAATAAGCGCGGTTCTGGGTGAACATGCATTCTCGTCCCTGGTCGCGCCCATAAAGCGCATCACGCGTGCCGACATCCCGCTGCCCTATAATCCCGACCTCGAGGCCGCGGTCCTGCCTTCTCCAAAGCAACTGGAAAAGGCGATCTGCTCTGTATGGAGTTATTCCAAATGATCGGTATCAAAATTCCCAAAATGGGCGCGGCGACCGTCGAGGTCGATCTCACGAAATGGCACGTTTCGGAAGGCTCGACGGTCTCACCGGGCCAGATCATCGCGGAAGTGGAATCCGAAAAGACGACGATCGAGATCGAGGTGCAGCACGCAGGTGTGATTGAGGAGATCTGCGTTCCCGAAGGCGCCTCGACCCAAGTGGGAGCGGTCATCTGTCGGCTCCGCCCGACCTGATCGAAAGGCGTGCCGGTCGGGACGATGGCTCTTTGCTGCAAACATCAGCTTTAGTGGGTCGACCCCGGTCGTTGGCGCATCCTTCGTTTGAGCAAGCTTCGCGATGCTTGCCGCGGCACGGTCTGCTGGCGAAAGACGCACAACCGAAGAGAGCGTCAGTCGCAGCTTTTGCTATTGGCGGAGTCATCGAAGGCCGGCAATGGTTCCCTCGACAAGTCCTTTCTGAAGCATTGGAGCTGGGCATGCAAAAACCTGATCAGAAAACCTTGGTCGACGGACTTGATCTCAAGGACCAGATCGCAGTGGTGACTGGCGCCGCCGGCGGAATCGGAATGGCAATCGCCCGGATGTTTTATCAGGCTGGCGCAAGATTGGCGTTGGCCGATTTCGACGAAAGGAGCTTGTCAAGGTTCGCGGCCGAACTGGACGACACTGGAGAACGCGTTGTAGCCGTCATGTACGATGCGACAAAACCGTCAGACGCCGACACCCTGGTCTCAGAATGCATAGAGCGGTTCGGGCACCTAGATCACCTTATTCCGGCGGCGGGGATATTCGAAGACCAGCCTTTTGCGGAAATGACCGACGAGCAGTGGCGGCGGACAATGTCTGTCAATCTGGACGGCGTCTTTTATGTATGCAGGCGAGCCATCCCCTTCATCAGGCCCGGTGGTTCCATCGTGACCATATCGTCAGGCGCGGCGCACGCAGGGTCGCCGGGGCATGTACATTATTCAGCCTCCAAAGGGGCGGTTTTGGCGTTTACAAAATCATTGGCGAAGGAACTGGCCCCGAAAATCCGGGTCAATACGGTGTCCCCGGGGGCGATCGATACGCCGATGATTGACGACTATATGAAGAAGAACGGCGCCAAGTGGATTGCATGCACCCCTGCCGGCCGCGTTGGAACGGTGCTGGAAGTGGCAAATGCCGTCTTATTCCTGTGCAGTGACGCCTCCAGCTACACGTTCGGCCAGGCGATCCATGTGAACGGTGGCTCGTTTATGGGCGGTTAGCGTGCCAGCTGACGCGGCAACCATTGGGCATAACGGCGATGGAGCGCTCAACCGCCGCTTTCTTAGGGCTCTTCCTTTCAGGGGCAGACTGTTTTCTGCCGAGCCCCATGGGCTATGTGGCAGCTCTGGTTGAACATCCAGCGTTTGCTAGCGTTTTTTAAGGGCTGCCCCCTGGGGGCTGGCGTTTTCGTGTTTCGAGCGGCTTGAAATAAACCGACGTCGCGCAGATGTTATTGTTTTACGACATCATTCGCGTCCACAGCCTCCAATTTGGATGGACCAACGAGCGGTCTATTAACTATAAACGCGTCGTGGAAATCTTTCGCTACAGCGCGGCCGCCGTCTAGTACGAAGCTAGAGTCCGCTCCATAGGTGAACAAGCTGAGACCAAGCTCTCGGAGGCGCGTGATATCGTCTATGGATGCCACATCGATACCTGATGCAATGCCGTGCTTCTTAGCAGCAGCCGCGACCGCCCGACATGCATCCAGCAACTCAGGCGTGAGTCTTCCCGGTTCCATACCAAAGGAAAGGGCAAGGTCTGCTGGACCAATGAAGAGCGCATCGACACCCCGCGTCGAGGCTATGTCGTCCAGATTATTGAGAGCCTCTCGTGTTTCAATCTGGAGCACTACGGCCAGGCTAGAGTTCGAATCCCTGCGATACTCAGCATCTCTTTGGTAGTAGTTCGATGCTCTCCACGCTCCAGATCCGCGCTTTCCCGCAGGCGGATATTTTGCGGACGCTACTGCTTCGATGGCCTCTGCGCCTGAGTTTACCATTGGCACCATGATGCCGTTCGCACCGTGGTCTAGTGCGGCTTTAATAAGTTCGATCCTGTTCCAAGAGACCCTGTAGAGTACGGGCATGCCGTATCGTTCGGTCGCAGGCAGGATATCTAAGAGGCCGTTGGGCGGAATGGGCGCATGCTCGCCATCGACCAGAAGGAAATCCAGTTTTGTTTGTGCTAGCGTCTCTGCGACGATCACATGCGGAATGTGCATCCAGGCGCCGATTTGCGGTTTTCCTGACCTGATCGTTTTAGCGAACGAGTTTCCTGCCATTTTCATAAGTCCTTCGCGTAGCCTGAGCCGTAAGTCGTGGTCCGCAACGACCCGCCCCCGGAATGCGTTCGTTCCAAGCTGGCAGGAAGCTTAAACGGGGGCGAGTAGCGCTGCCGCGCATCCAGTCATTCGTGCGACGATGGCAGCTTTGTCAGCCCGGTGAAATATACAGTTTGCGCAGAAGTTGGCCATCACACCAACGCTGTGTTTGCCCTGATCAGAGCCGCGCTCCGGCGAAAGGTTGGTATCGGCGCGGGTCCGTTCACGGTAGGCGGCTAGCGCCGCCGGACAGGAGAGCGCCTCCTTGGACGCAATTTAAGGCCGCGGCCAGCTTCCGGCTCTGCCGAGCGAGGGTGGTCGAGCGCTTCTTCGCTTGGCTCAATCGCAACACACCTAACGAAGGATTGCGAGGGCATCATCGCAGCGGACGAAGTCCTGCTCCTCGCCCCTCAACAATGCTGCGCGTCCGACGCCTGACCCGCCATGACTGAGTTCGAATCTGAGGCTTGACCGAAACACTGAACTGTCTGGTGGGTAAGCGGCCTTGAGCATCTAGGCCTGCGCGGCCGGAGGCCAGAAGCATGCGACGGCGTCCGCGAGACTGTGATGCTGTGCTGGATTAGGAGAGGACGCCACAGGTCGTACGTCCACGACCGCAAACTGACGATCTGCGCCCCAGCAGTGATTGCCTCAGAGGAAGTTGCCCTGCATCAAAGGCGAGCGTTCGCACTGGTGTAATGGCCAACTTCTGCGCAAACTGTATATTTCACCGAGCTGACAAAGCTGCCATCGTCCTGACAAGCACACTCGCTTGCATGCGCTTCACGCTTCCGATTGAGAACACGAATGGAGGAAAAGATGAATTCCGGGCTAGTCACGAGCAGTCGGAAGAAACTCACAATTGTGGACACGGATGTCCATCACTGCTACCGGACAAAATCGGAACTGTTTCCTTATCTCACCAAATTCAATGCTGAGCGTTTTGAGGAGTGGGGGTTCGGCGGCATCGAGATTGACCCTCATGCCTCCAGTGGGGGCTATCACGGAACTCGCGTAGATTTTGAAGCGCAACAGAATGGGGAAATATTAGGCAGTAATGGCGACGCGCAGAGTTGCGGCAAGCTATTGCTCGACGCGCACGGCATCGATTTGGGCCTTCTTACTGGCGGTCCGGCGCAAATCGCGAGCGCGCTCGCCGACGTTGACTATGGCAGTGCTCTGTGCCGTGCATTCAACGACTACTCAATGGAGCATTGGATCGCCAAGGATCCGAGATTTAGGCTTAATCTCGCGATCAACTCGCAGGATCCTTTAGGGGCAGCGGCTGAGATCGATAGGCTTGGCTCGCATCCTTCTGTTTGCGGTGTCATGCTCAGTTGTGGCGCACCTAGGCCCTTTGGCCAGCGCTTTTATCATCCGATATATGAAGCATGCGCCCGGCACGGGCTGGCGGTAACGATGCATTTCGGCTCAGAGGGCACGGGCATAAATCCGCCGCCCTCGCCGGCCGGATGGCCAAGCTACTATATAGAGATGCGTCTGCTGCGCCCGCCGTCTTATGCCGTCCATCTGGCGAGCTTCATTTTCGAAGGTGTGTTCGAAAAGTTTCCGACCTTGAAAGTAGCCATGGTGGAAAGCGGATTTGCCTGGGTGGTGCCGTTGATGTGGAAGATGGATCTCGACTGGAAAGGACTTCGTCGGTGGACTCCATGGGTGAAAAGGCTGCCGAGTGAGTACTTGGTGGATCATATTCGTTTCGGGACCCAGCCATTGGACGAGCCAGCCGATCCGGAAGCAATAAAGCACATCATCAAGTGGATTGATGGTTCACGGACGCTGATGTTTGCGAGTGACTTCCCGCACTGGGATTCGGATGATCCGATGATGACGCTATCCGATCAGCCAGAGGATTTGCGGCGACGCATCTTCGCGGAGAATGCGATCGAGACTTACAAACTTTCGTTACCAGCAATGTCTCAAGCCGCATAGGGAGCAGGCACCGGTGCCTAAGAAATACGAAGTTTGTTACGCGGATGAGATCCCGGTTGGCGGGCGACGCATCGTCAACATAGCAGGACGGAGTGTCGGGATATTCAACGTCAACAACGAATACTATGCCGTTCGCAACAGTTGCCCACACAAAGCAGCGCCCCTCTGTAGAGGAATTATCGATGGAGTGGTCAAAGGCGCGACGCCAGGAGAGTTCGAGTACGAACAAGAAGGCGAAATAATTAGATGTCCATGGCATGGCTGGGAGTTCGCGATCAAAACGGGCCAGTCGGTGTTCAACCCACATAAGGTTTGGGTGCGTGGCTATCCTGTGAGTGTGGAGGTGAAGGTCTCAAACTGCGCCACGGCCGAAGCGGGTAGCTCTGAGGAGGATCCATCGGTAGACACCTATCGTGTGTCGGTCGAGGAAACCAGCGGAAGCAGTCGACCTACTCTCTACATTCACCTTTGAATGGAGGGCTAACTGCTTCGGCTGTGATCTCGGCGGAGGAGCGAAGCGGTTTCGCTATCTGCCTCTTGTTCGAGCCGGAACATGCTGGGTGCGATCGAAAGGAGCTCGTCCGCATGGAAGGCCATCGCTTCCAACCGTTCGGCGGCGGCAATTAACCGCCGATCTTGCGGCGTCGGCAGCTAGGCAACTGGTGCCGATAGCAGAGAATAAACCAAGAAAGCATGGCAAAGGGGAACTACGATGAAAGAACTTGATTTTCTCAGTGAGCGCGTCGCGAAGGGAAAGCTGTCTCGACGCGACTTTTTAGGTCGGGCCGCGGCACTCGGCATCAGTGCAGGGTTTGCCAACAACCTGCTTGCTACGGCCGCAAGAGCCGGGGGACCCGTCAAGGGCGGATTGCTCAAAGCTGGGCTGCAAGGTGGAGCGGCGACGGACAGCCTCGATCCAGTTCTCATGACCGATGCACTTCAATTTATCTTCAGCCGCCAGTGGGGCGAAACGGTTGTTGAGCTGGACGCAGAAAGAAAAGTGCAGCCGGCACTCGCGGAGGAATGGGGCCCCTCGAAGGACGCCAAAGTCTGGACCTTTAAGATCCGCAAGGGCGTGCATTTCCATGACGGAAAGGAAATGACGCCCGCCGACGTGCTTGCCACCGTCGAGCGCCATGCCGGCCCCAATTCGAAATCCGGCGCGCTCCCACTTTTGCAGGGCATCGACAAAATGGCCGTCGACGGCCAGAACCTGGTCTTCAGGCTCAAAGAAGCCAATGCCGAATTTCCGTTTTTCATGACTGCACACCAAGTGGTTATCCAGCCGAATGGCGGCAACGACAACCCGACCGCCGGCATCGGAACCGGGCCCTACAAGGTCACCGTCCACGATGCCGGCGTTCGATCTGGGGGTGAAAGGTTCGCAGATTACTGGCGCCACGACCGCGGCTTTGCCGATCAGATCGAGATTGTCGTCATCAACGACGGGACAGCCCGCAACTCCGCCTTGCAAAGCGGGCAGGTCCATATGATCAACCGAGTCGATCCGAAGGTCGTCGAACTGCTAAAGCGCTTCCCTGCCATCGCCATCCGCAATGCTAGCAGCCGTGGCCACTATATGTTTGAATGCCAATGTGACACGGCGCCTGTCGACAACAACGACCTGCGGCTAGCGCTAAAATATGCCATCGACCGCGAGGAGATGGTCCAGAAGATCCTGGGGGGCTATGGCTCCGTCGGCAATGACACCCCGATCAGCAAGACCTATTCGCTGTTTACCGAGATGGAGCAGCGCAAGTACGATCCGGACAAGGCGGCCTTCCATTACAAGAAGTCCGGGCACTCGGGATCGGTGCTGCTTAACACGTCCGACGTCGGCTTCCCCGGCGCGGTGGAAGCTGCTCAGCTATACCAAGCGAGCGCGGCCAAGGCGGGCATCACCATCGAGGTGAAGCGCAATCCGGGCGACAGCTACTGGTCGGAATACGACAAAATGCCCTTCAAGGCTAGCTATTTTGGCGGCCGTCCGACCCAGGACATGACGTATTCCCTCATGTACCAATCTAAAGCGCCATGGAACGGGACCCACTTTTCCAACGAGAAGTTCGACCAGATGCTGGTCCAGGCCCGTGGTGAACTCGATGCCGGCAAGCGTAAGAAGCTCTATGCCGACATGAGCCAGATCGTCCGCGACGAGGGCGGCGCGATCCTCCCGATGTTCAACGACTTCATCGATGCCACAGGGCCGCAGGTTGGCGGCTGGGCTACAGATGGCAACCAGGAGCTTATGGGCGGCTACGCGCTGTCCAAATGCTGGCTCCAGGCCTGAGGCCGTACGACCATGGTTTCCAAGCTTGTTGCCCAGCGCATTGCGCTGGGCATCCTGTTGCTGGTCGCCGTTTCGGTTCTGATCTTCGCTGGCACCAATCTCCTGCCGGGCGATGTTGCGCAGGCCATTCTCGGCAAAACGGCGACGCCGCTGGCAATCGAGAACCTCAGAAAGGAAATGGGGCTCAACGACCCTGCCTATGTCAGGTATTTCCATTGGCTGTTCGGAATTCTGCATGGTGACCTGGGTACCGCGCTGACAACCAAGCTCAATATCGCCGCGTCTATCAAGGAGCGACTGTGGAACACACTGTTCCTCGCCTTCTGGGCCGCCATCGTGTCGATCCCGCTGGCCGTCATCCTGGGGCTTATTGCCGTTCGTCATCACAACGGCCCGGTCGACAAGCTGATTTCGGGGTTGGCGCTTGCCTCCACCTCGGTGCCGGAATTCTTCATCGGCTATTTGCTGGTCTATTTCCTCGCTGTCAAATTCCAGGTCTTCCCAGGCATTTCAACCGTCTATGACGGCATGTCCTTCCTCGACAGGATGAAAGCGATAGCGTTGCCCTGCACCGCGCTGACATTGGGCATTCTCGCACATATGATGCGTATGACCCGCGCCGCTATCCTCAACGTAATGCAGTCGGCTTACATTGAGACTGCCGAATTGAAAGGCCTGACGGCGTTTGAGGTCATCCGCAAGCACGCTTTACCCAATGCTCTTGCCCCCATCATCAATGTCGTGATCCTCAACCTCGCCTATCTCGTGGTGGGAGTCGTCGTCGTTGAGGTGATCTTCGTTTATCCGGGCATGGGTCAGTATCTGGTCGATCATGTCGCCATGCGGGACGTGCCGGTCGTCCAGGCCGTCGGTCTGATCTTCGCCGCCGTGTACATCTTTCTCAACGTCGTGGCCGACGTGGCATCCATTCTTGCCAATCCGCGCCTCAGGCATCCGAGATGAGGAGCGCCATGCTAAGACGTCTTCCTATCGGCGCGCTGATCGGCCTTATTATCACCACCCTCTTGTTTCTCGTGGCGATCTTTGCACAGTGGATCGCCCCCCATGGGCTTGGCGAGATTGTCGGCGGCGTCTGGGAGCCGATGTCGGCGAAATTTCTGTTCGGCACCGACAATCTCGGCCGCGACCTTTTCTCGCGCATGATCTATGGCGCCCAGACAACCATCTTCATTGCTGTCCTTGCGACCGCGCTCTCCTTTTCAATGGGGGCGATCCTCGGATTCACCGCCGCGGTGGTCGGCGGCTGGTTCGATGTGTTGATGTCGCGTTTCGTTGATCTCCTTATGGCGATCCCCTCCCTGATTCTTGCTCTCGTCGTGCTCTCCGTGCTGCCTTCGAAGCTGGTGACGCTGATCCTGGTTATGGGCACCCTCGACGGGACGCGTGTCTATCGTTTGTCACGCGCGGTAGCCTCTGACCTCAATGTCATGGACTTCGTCGAGGCCGCTAAGCTGCGAGGCGAAGGTAAGTGGTGGGTGATCTTCGCCGAGATACTGCCAAATGCGCTGTCGCCGCTGGTCTCTGAACTCGGGCTGCGCTTTATCTATGCGGTGCTCGTCCTCTCCGCTCTTTCATTCCTAGGCCTCGGCGTGCAGCCGCCGGCGGCGGACTGGGGCGGAATGGTCAAGGAGAACAAGGATGGCATCGTCTTCGGCATCCCAGCGGCGTTGATCCCGGCCGCGGCGATTGCGGCGCTTGCGATCTCCGTCAACCTGGTCGCCGACTGGATCCTGAACCGCACTACCGACCTCAAGGGGGGGCGCGGCAATGCCTGATGTTCTGCTCGATATTCGCAATCTCCGCATTGAGGCGACCACCTATCCGCGCGGCGAAAAGCCGACGACAGTCGCCATCGTCGATGACGTCTCCCTGACGCTCGAGAAGGGCAAGGTGCTCGGCCTTATCGGTGAATCCGGTGCCGGCAAATCCACCATCGGCCTGTCACCTATGGGCTATGGCCGCGGCGGTGTCCGCATCACCGGCGGCGAAGTCATTCTCAACGGCCGCGACATCCTCAAGCAGGGCAAGAACGGCCTCCGCAAGCTGCGCGGCCATGAGGTTTGCTATGTCGCGCAATCGGCCGCCGCCGCCCTGAATCCGGCACAGAGGCTGATGGACCAAGTCGTCGAGACTTGCCTCAAACACGGCTTAACCAGCCGCGCGGAGGCCGAACGCCGGGCAGTCGCGTTGTTCCGCAAGCTCAGCCTTCCCGATCCAGAAAATATCGGCGAGCGCTATCCGCACCAGGTTTCGGGCGGACAATTGCAACGCGTGATGACCGCGATGGCGCTCTGCCCCGAGCCCCATCTGATCATCTTCGACGAACCGACGACCGCCCTCGACGTGACGACCCAGATCGACGTGCTGGCCGCGATCAAGGAGGCGATCCACGACACTGGCGTGGCGGCACTCTACATCACTCATGACCTCGCGGTCGTAGCGCAGGTTGCCGACGACATCATGGTGCTGCGGCACGGCAAGCAGGTCGAAAAGGGCACGACGCGCGCCATCATCAACGAGCCGAGGGAAAGCTACACCAAGGCTCTAGTCTCGGTCCATCACATCGAGCATCAGGAGAAGCTGCCGACGCCCACACCAGTCCTGTCGGTCAAAAACGTCACCGCCGCCTATGGCCAGGGCGCGATTAAGGTGCTGAAGAATGTTTCCGTCGATATCCACCCTGGTCAGACGCTTGCCGTAGTCGGAGAATCCGGTTCCGGAAAGTCGACCCTGGCGCGCGCCATCACCGGCCTGCTACCGCCACAACAGGGCGAAATCACCTTCGACGGACGCAAGCTTTCGAACCAGCTGGCCCACCGGACGAAGGAAGACCTGCGCCAACTCCAGATGATCTACCAGATGGCCGATGTCGCGATGAATCCGCGCCACACGGTCGGCACCATCATCGGCCGGCCGCTGACCTTCTATTTCGGACTGAGAGGTGCCGAACGCGAGCGGCGGGTGCAAGAGCTCCTCGAAGAAATCGAGATGGGCACCGGCTTCCTGGACCGTTATCCGGCAGAGCTTTCAGGTGGGCAAAAGCAGCGCGTCTGCATCGCGCGCGCGCTTGCCGCCAAGCCGAAGCTCATCATCTGCGACGAGGTGACCTCAGCCCTCGATCCGCTGGTGGCCAATGGAATCCTGAAGCTGCTGCTCAAACTCCAGCAGATCGAGCAGGTGGCTTACCTCTTCATCACACACGATCTCGCGACGGTGAAGTCTATCGCAGATTCCATAGCCGTCATGTACCGCGGCGAGGTCGTGCGCTATGGGACAAAGACCCAAAGCTTGGCGCCGCCGTTCGACGATTACACTGATCTCCTTCTGTCATCCGTGCCGGAGATGGAAATCGGTTGGCTGGAGAACGCCATCGCCGGGCGCAAGATGGCGAGCGCTGGGAACTAACGACGTGACTCTTGGCGATTTCGTCCGGTTCAATGAAGTCCTTGCGCCGGTGTTCTCCCAGCGCCCGCGCAACCTTGCCCGGCGTCGAGCCGGGCCTTTTTATTCCAATTGACTCCAGACAAACTTGCCTGCCGGGAGAAGGCGCCTGCTACGGCCGGCAGTGTACCTGGTTAGCACTTTCAAATAGGGGTCCCGATCAACGCCATTCTACTGAACTATTGCACGCGGGCCGGATCTTCGGAGAACGAGAAGCATTCCGGCTTACGCGGGCGCTGTGGAGCAGGCTGCCATTGTCCTTAGGGCGTCCGTGGCGACGTTGTACTGGTGCTATTGTCAGTCATCTGCATCTACCAATTCGTAGGAGGTTGATGCCTGCTTGTTTGGCGGTTCGAGCATGAACGGAACCGAATTCGAGGGCTCAAGACTTCAATCAGGAAAACCGATGGCAATATCATAGTTGTTGGAGTGGCCTCGCTTGCCGCCAATTCGCGTCCGAAAATTCGTCGGCTTCTGCCCAGACTCCGTGTCCGATTCCTCTCTCGCTTTAGTGATGTCGCAGCCCTCATGGGAGAAAGACGTGAGCGCATCTACCCACCAGAACGATGGCAACACTTCAAGGACTTCAGCAAATATGGAAAATGATTGTCTCCGCCTTGATGAAATCGTCCGCCGCGTGGACGTGAAGGCAGCAGATTATTGCGCCTTGAGCGACCGCATCTGGGCGATGCCAGAATTAGCCTTTGATGAGCATCGCTCGGTTGCCGAGCACATCGCCATGCTCGAGCGCGAAGGCTTTCGCATCACCACGAATGTCGGCGGCATCGCTACAGCCTTCACCGCCGAATTTGGCGAGGGCAGCCCCATCATTGGCATCCTCGGCGAATACGACGCGCTTCCCGATCTTGCTCAGGTCTCTGGCGCAACTGAGCCCCGCGCGGCCGAGCCTGGACCAGGGCATGGTTGCGGGCACAATCTTCTCGGTTCCGGCTCCGCGCTTGCCGCAGTAGCTTTGAAAGATGCGCTCGCAACTGAACGCATTGAAGGTACTGTGCGTTTCTACGGCTGCCCGGCAGAGGAAGCTGGAGGGGGGAAGGCCTTTATGGCACGAGCCGGCGCCTTTGACGATCTCGATGCTGCCCTGTGTTGGCACCCGGCGGTAGTTAACGAAGTGCTGACTAAATCCTCGAACGCGGCAAAATGGGCGCGTTTCTCCTTTACCGGCAGGGCGGCGCACGCGGCGTCGGATCCACATTTGGGACGCAGCGCGCTCGACGCAGTCGAGTTGATGAATATTGGCGTCAACTACATGCGCGAGCACATGCCATCGAATGCTCGCGTTCATTATGCCATCATCAATGCCGGCGGCGAGTTCCCCAACGTAGTACAGGCATATGCCGAGTCGTCCTATTCCGTTCGCTCTCCGAGCGTGCAAGACGCTGAGCGGGTGTTCGAGCGCGTGCAAAAGATTGCAGAAGGTGCTGCGCTTATGACCGAGACCTCGGTGAAGGTGCAAATCACCGGTGGCTACTCCAACCTTTTGCCCAACAAAGCGCTGTATGACGTGATGTACGAGAACATGCGTCGTGTCGGTCCGCCCCCTTTTGACGCAGGAGACTATGAGTTCGCCAAGGAGCTTCGCAAGACGGCGCTGACGGACGAAGATGCGCTGGCAAGCGTCGTGGGGCGCGACGTCTCTTTGAAGGACAACCTCCTCCACGACGATCTTATCCCGTTGGGCACAGACCAGTTCGAGTTTGGCTCGACGGATGTGGGCGACGTCAGCTGGATCGTGCCGACCGCACAGTGTCAAACAGCGTGTTTCGCCATCGGCACCCCATTCCACAGTTGGCAGCTCGTCACCCAAGGCGATTTGCCGGCGGCCCATAAGGGAATGATATTGGCTGCCAAGGTCATCGCTTCTACGGCAGCAGATTGCATACGCAATCCAGAAATCATTGTTCGAGCAAAGGCGGAGTTGAAGCAACAAACGGGGGGGCGGCCATACCTTTGCCCAATACCCGCCGACGTCACGACCAGTGATCTGCGTGCAAAGATCCCATAAAGCCGCGCTCGCAATATTTGGTCGACGTTAAAGGGCTCCTCAATGCTGATGCGGAACGATCAACCGCGGCACTTTTAGCCCTCGCGGCATACTGTTCCCCCAATATTCAGGGCCCCGACAACACCGCTGTGTGCCTCTGAAGGATGCAAATGTCCCTAATCCAGCTCTCCGCCCACCTCTGGGTGTATGAAGATAGTTGCAATGTGTACATTTTGAAGAGTGGCAACCAGTGCCTGCTTATCGATACGGGATCAGGCACCGTTGTGCAGCACCTCGCAGGTATTGGCATCGAGCGAGTTGACTGGGTTCTGCATACCCACCATCACCGAGATCAGTGTTGGGGAACCCCCGCTGTACAAAGGGCTGGAGCAAAAGTCGCGGTTCCCGAATACGAGCGGCATCTGTTCGCCGACGCTGAAGCCTATTGGCAGACACGCCGTATCTACGACAATTATAATGACACCAGCACGTTCTTCTCACTGCCGGAAAATGTCCCCTGCGATGCCATTCTTGAAGACTATGGCACTTTCACTTGGCAAGAGTACGAATTTCGTATCATCCCCGCTAAAGGCCATACCTACGGGATGGTCAGCCTGATTACAGATGTCGACGGCAAGAAGGTCGCTTTTACAGGCGACTTGATGACCAGGGGCGGCAAACTCTACCAGCTGCACGCCATGGAGTATGGCTATGGGGATCTTCTCGGTATTGAGTTTACGATGCAGTCTATCCTTTCCCTCAAAAAAGAGAATGTTGAAACGGCATTTCCGTCACACGGAGAGCCTATCACCGAGGTGAGAGCGGACATTTCAGCGCTTGAAACCAGGCTCGAGGCAGTTGCGACCCTAGGGGGGAACCGTACCTCAGGCAAAGCCGGCGACGGGCGCAGTGAAGCAAAACTTTTGCGCGAGAGCCGCCTTCAACGTATCACGGAACATTTACTCTGGGCCGGACCCTACACCTGCTCCAACTTCTACATAGTCCTGAGCGGACACGGTCACGCAATGCTAATCGACTACGGATTGGCCTCCGATGGGCATCTTCATGTGGCTCCGGATCACGGAAGCATGCAGTCCCTGCGTTTTGTAGAGCATCACCTCGACCAACTGCGCGAGGACTATGGAGTGCGAGATATCGAACTTGTCCTTCCTACGCACATCCACGACGACCACATATGCGGCATCCCATATCTACAACAACATTGCGGTACCCAGTGCTGGGCACTCGATTGCGTTGCCCAGGTCATTGCCGATCCCGCAGCTTGGGCAAGCACGCCGTGCTGCTATGACAAACCGATCAAAGTTCAACGAATTTTGCGCGATGGCGAGGCATTTCATTGGAGGGGTTTTGATTTCGAAGTTCACTATGCCCCGGGACAGACCGAGTATCACTCGATCATAGTCGGCAACATCGATGGCAAGCGAATCCTCTTCAGCGGGGACAATCTGTTTTTATTCAACCCGCAAGCGGGAGGAATTGAGCGTGAGATCGCAATCCAAACTACAGTCATGCGCAATAGTTTTCAGTTGGAGATGCATTTCCGGTGCGCTGATGTCATGCGGGCATTGATGCCTGAGCTCATTTGCCCGGGCCATGGCGAGTTGTTTTCGATGGATTATTCGAGAACTATGGAGTACGTCGACTACATCGAGCGTAAGGAGAAAATCTTCCGCGATTTGGTGCGAGAGCCTGCAGACCGCTTCATAGATTTGTTCTGGGCGCGGATGTTGCCGTATGTGTCGACAGCTCGGGCGAACGATGAAGTGATGTACACGATCAAGGTTCGGAACAACTTGGATCGAACGGCTACCTACAGTGGCCGGCTATTGCCGCCCTCCGGCTGGACAACAAACTGCGAAAAAGAAAGCGTAGTACTTAAGCCCGGAGAGCGGGGCGAACTTCTGCTACGGGTGGTCGCGCCTTCGGAGGCAAAACCGCAAAGGAGGGTCATAACTGCAGAGGTCTTGATCGATAATGTGTCCCAGGGTCCTATCTGTGAAGCCGTCGTTTCGGTTGTGCCCCACTAAAGGAGGCTCTCCGAAGCCAAGACCGGCTTACAATAGCGGCAACCGGTATAAGGGTATAACTGGATCGGCGGCGTTTTGATTTCACGTACGTTGCAACGTCGGTCGAGCTGAACGCGCTGCCCGGGGGACCTCCCTTTCCCTGCGTCAAGCGGCATCTTTATGCTCGCCCGCCACCACGGGGGGCGCTTGTTTGATTACATAAAAAGAGTCGCCTATCACGAACCCATCGAGGCCCGCTGCCCGGGCATAGATTAACAGGTGGCTTGCGCGATTGATGAACCCCCTCCCGTTAAAGTTCAGCGACGTGTTGCAAAGAACACCGACCCCGCTTTTGGCCTTGAACGAGGTAAGGAGTTGAAACAAACGCGGATTTTGCTCGTGAGAAACTGTCTGCGCGCGAGCTGTGCCGTCGACATGAGTGACGGCCTCCAAACGGCTATCAAGAACCTTCTGGAAAAGAAGCATATAGGGGGATGGGCGCGCCAGATCGAAGTGGAGTGCGACGTCCGCTTCCAGGCAAACCGGCGCTATCGGACGGAAACCCTCCCGTTTCTTTATCCGATTGAGCCGTTCATGA
Source organism: Mesorhizobium sp. Arg314 (assembly GCF_053714275.1). Classification (NCBI taxonomy): domain Bacteria; kingdom Pseudomonadati; phylum Pseudomonadota; class Alphaproteobacteria; order Hyphomicrobiales; family Phyllobacteriaceae; genus Mesorhizobium; species Mesorhizobium sp. Arg314. Next base: position 83,136 of record NZ_JBSKBP010000028.1, read on the forward strand.
GTACTCTTCGAGAAAGGCGCCGCGAGAATGGACCTATTGCCAAGCGCCCGCGGCCCAATTTCGCAGTTACCCTGTACCCAGCCGAGAACCTTGCCGTCTAACAACGCTGAGGCTATTTGGTCGTAGTCAAGTGCATGGACCTCGAGGTCGCTCCGATCAATTTCGTCCGATGCGAACGGCTGGCCTGAATAGACGTTCCATTTGATCTTCGATTTTCCGGTGAAATGTCTCATCGCGTCGACTGCAGTCCCAATGGCGGAGCCCGCATCATTTGTGCAGGGCGGAATAAAAACGTCTGCAAATAGGTTCGTTTCAAGCCAACGGCGGTTCCAGTCGCAATTCAATCCACACCCACCAGAAATCAGCAGCGGGTAGCGCTTCGTTAGGTTCTTCTCCGCAAAAACGCGAAACGTGTCGAAGATGGCGTCAGAAGCCCGCCTGGCTAAGTTGGTGAACTTCTGATGCGTTACCCCGATGTTATAGTAGGGCGAACTCCGAAAGTTCTCCTTGTACAGGGGGTAGACATCCGTCGGAACAAGGAAATCGATTAGCGCCTGCGCGTCCGAGTCGGCCGATTCGGCCTCTCCGAAAGCGCAAAGTGCCATTAGCTTGCCGGCGTCTTCAATACTCGTTGGTCCTGCGCTCGGTTCGGCGAGCGCGTAAAGAAAAGCATATTTGTGGCCCGGATTGGCGACCGCTTTGCCCTTATAGACGACGTGCAGGTGTTCATCGATTTCATAGAAATTGCCGCACCATCCTTCCCAGATCAGTGCATAGCAGGGCATCCCGGCCGGGAATGGCGACATGCCATAAGAGCCCCAGAGATGGGAGCGCTCGTGTGTCGAGGAATAGAATTGTATCTTGCGGCCGAAAATCGTCTTCTCGCCAACCATATCCGAACCTTGGCCTATGCCATAGTAGCCTACTGCGTCATGGTACCAGCCACCGACGGCAAAGATATCCGGAATGGAGTCCAATCGCCCGCCGGCCTCCAGGATTGTCCAGGGGGTAATGGCCGAATATCGAGAGAAGCTGTCTTTCTCAGCCTCGTATGAATGTATGCGTACGCTGAAGGCCGCGGAATGAAGCGTCGCGTGAGACAGCAGTGGTCGTTATGGTGGTGCGATCAGTTCA